>JAFSXS010000042.1 GCA_017443945.1 Synergistaceae bacterium | reverse complement strand
TGCATTTGCGAAATATTGCCACGGCAGCAGCGCAGAAAATACCATTATCGGATAAGGCACTCCCTCGCTTGGAAGTCCAGCAAGCCGCCCAAATATTACAGTGAAAACTATCATGCTGAAAAACGGTTTTATCAGACTCCATGCAAGACCGATAACTGTTTGCTTATAACGCACGATAATATCTTTCCACGCAAGAAAAAAGAAAAGCTCACGATATTTTATAAGCTCTCTGAATAAATCCGTTGTTGTTGTGTCAGGCTCAATGATTAAATCAAATTCGCCCTTGTTGCCCATTATTAATTTCTTCAGCTTTCTTTTAGCTCCAAATCCCATTAATAAATAAAGCCTCCTTTAAAATTTTAATAACCCATAAGCATCATAAAAATTTCGTCGTCGTCTGATGCCATCGCATAAGTTCTCGCGTTCATGCCCTTATTATCGCACAAAGACGCATTTGCACCGTGTTCAAGCAAAATTTTTATTGACTCAATCTGCAAATTTCTGCATATTGCTGCATACATAAACGCTGTCAGAGTCCATTTGTCGCTATCTTCTGCGCGGAGTCCTCCTGTCCTGATTAATGACGCAAAGAAATCTTGTACTACTATGTCGCGACCTGATACGGCCATTATTAACGGTGTGCGCCCAATCATGTCTTGAATATTAGGATCTGCGCCGTTATTTAATAAAGTCTCGACCATTTCGGAACTTACTAAAACCGCATACATTAAAGCTGTTCTGCCGTTGTAATCCTGAAAATTTGGATTTGCCCCGTGTTGTATTAAGACTTCTGCCGCGTCAGTGTTATTCATTGAGACAGCAATATCAAGCGCATTTTTTCGCAGGCCGTCAGCAGGATAAAATACTTCGTTAGGGTTTGCTCCCATAGATAAAGCCTTCTCTAAGTCCTTGCGTTTTCCGTGTGCACATAATATTAAGAAATCTTCAGCTTCTTTTGTCATTGCCATCATAAAAATTTACTCACCTCTCAAAAAATTTATAAGCCTCGTTAAGTATAGAGTCAATGTCAAGAAAAATTTTATTCTCTTCTTCGCGCGTCAAATAACAGAGAAATTCTATATTACCTTCAGGACCGGTTATAGGCGAATGAGTCAAGCCCGAAATCACAAAATTTGTATTATTATCTATGAAACTTGTGATATTTTCGAGGACTTCAGCATGAATTGATTTATCGCGCACAACCCCTTTTGAAATTTTATCGCGTCCGGCCTCGAATTGAGGTTTTATCAGCACGACAGCAGAGTCAGCAACATCATCAATTACCGGCAAAATCAATTTCAGCGAGATAAACGAGACATCACAGCCCGCAAAATTTATAGAATCCGGGAAATTTTCACGAGTCAAATATCTTGCATTAGTGCGATCCATTACTACGACGCGCGAATCACTTGCAAGCCGCCAAATTAATTGTCCCCTTCCTACGTCAACCGCATAAACTTTTTTCGCACCCTTTGAGAGCATTACATCTGTGAATCCTCCTGTAGACGCTCCGAAATCAACGCAAATTTTATTGTTTATATCGAGGTTGAAGACTTCAAATGCACGCAATAATTTTTTTGCGCCTCTGCTCGCCCATTCTGAAATCTCGTCGAGGGTAATTTTTTCGCACCGTTCAAAGAGTGCCCCCGCCTTTGTGATTACTTGACCATTTACGCGCACTTTTCCGGACATTATTAAAGCCTGAGCTTTGTTCCTCGTTTCTGTGAGGCCAAGTTCAGGCAGTAATTTATCGAGTCTTTCTTTATTCTTCATGTTTATATTGCTTCAAGATATTTTCTGCTGTCAAACCGTATAGCTCCCTTTGCTGTGATTGAGTCGCATGTTTCACACAAACGTCAGGTATAGCAAAATCTAATAATTTCACGTTAAAATTTTTTTCTGCGATATAGCTTGCAATTGACTCATTTAATCCGCCGGCCTTGTAACTTTCTTCGACGACTGCAATAATTTTATAGCGATTCAGAATTTCATCAAGCAATTTTATATCAAGCGGCTTGACTCGTCTAACGTCATAAATTGCAGGCAAATCAATTTTTTCACGTTCTGCTAATTCTCTAGTCTCAAGCATTGTTTGAACGCTAGCTCCGTAACCGAGTAACGCCCATTTGAATCCGTCAGAAATTTTTACGATTGCAGAGTCAGACTCAGGACTTAAATTTTTTGCTGGGATATGTCCTCTCGGATAACGAATAAGAGTCGGCCCGTTATTGTGTGAAGCTGTGAGCATTGCAGATTTTAACGAGCTTTCGTCGCATGGAGTAAAAATTTGTAAATTAGGAATCGCGCGCGACCATGAGACATCTAATAACCCCTGATGAGTATCACCGTCCGAACCTGAGAGTCCGGCCCTGTCGACCATTATTACAACCGGTAAATTTTGTAAAGCTATATCATGCATTAATTGATCCATAGCACGCTGCAAAAATGTCGAGTAAATAAATACCCATGGGCGCATATTTCCGGCAGCAAAACCAGCAGCCATTGTGAGCATATGACTTTCTGCAATGCCTACATCAAAGAATCTATCAGGGAATTGACGCGCAAATTTTTCGAGTTTAACGCCCGTTGACATTGCTGCAGTAAAACAAATTATACGAGGGTCATTTATTGCGAGTTCTTCTGCGATTTGTGAGGCTGCTTCACTCCATGTACGCGCTTTTTTCTCGTTTGCCGGTGCGACTTGATGATATTTTGTCGGGTCTGCTTCTGCTTCCGGGAGTCCCTTGCCTTTGACTGTGTTGAAGTGCAGTAAAACGGGTCTGTCGAAATTTTTTGCGAGCTCTAAGACTCTTTCTGCGTTCTTAATGTCATGACCATCAAACGGCCCCCAGTAATTAATGTCTAAGTCGTCAAAAATGTTGTGAGGCTTGATAATTTTCTTGATGAGGTCTCGGACTCGTTCAAGTGCTTTGCTGAATCTCAAAGGGGTATAATTTCGTATTGCGTTCTTGATTCGCTTGTAAGTGGAATTTGCCGAAAGTCTCGCTAAAATCGTTGAGAATCCCCCGACTCTGTTGCTGATTGAGTGTCTATTGTCGTTGAGGATTATAATTAATTTTGTCGGTGTCTCATGAACATAATTTAACGCTTCGAGCGCAAGACCGTTAATTAATGACGCATCACCTATAAACGCTATAACATGCCTTTTTTCGTGTAATAGATCTCTAGCTTTTGCATAACCCAGCGCGGCCGATATTGAAGTGCTGCTGTGTCCTGTGTTGAAGTGATCGCAGGGTGATTCATTTCGCCGGGGAAAACCTGATATACCGTCTTTAAGTCTCAGTGTGTGAAATTGGTCGAATCTGTCAGTTAAAATTTTATACGGGTAAGACTGATGGCCGACATCAAATATAATTCTGTCGTTGAAGGGGTCAAATTTTCTAAGCATTGCAATTGTGAGCTCAACGACTCCGAGTGAAGATCCTAAATGACCGCCATTCTGCATTACAGTTTTAATGATAGCTGCCCGCACCTCATCAGCCAGCACGGGCAAATCTTTCTCACTAAGCCGCAATAAATCTTTATGAGTAAATCCGGCCTTCAAAAATTTCATTGAGTTATTCAAATCGTCTAAATTCATATGCTGCAAACTGTGCGATTAACTGCAAAGAAGCAAGCTGCGAACGGTCAAGAACTGCGCGCCCCTCTTGGCCTGCTCCGAGTGCGATAATACCCACTAATGAAGAGTCATTGCAGATCGGGAAAATATATTTCATTGATGACGACTTGAAAATATCTTTCCATGGACAACCGGCCAAGCCCCAAGATCTAAAAATTGCGTCCGGTGAGTTTGTGTCGAGTGAGTAAACAGCCTCATTGATTTTCTCGTTTGCGACTGGCCCATCAGTTGACGGCAATAAAGTCGGGTCTATGTTGCTTCTGAAATGTCCTGTTCTGCGTTCTGAAAGTGTATAACCTTTGCGGGCATTGTTCCAGACTGCTAATAAACAATTCGGCATACGACATTGTTCTATGAAAATTTCAACGAGCAGCGACAAGAATCGGCCTTTATTTTCTGCATTGCGTAAAACTTTTAGAACGTTCGAGAGAGACAATACAGTAAATTCACCCGTAGAAATATTTGCTTCTGCCTGCTGTGATTGAATGCGTAAATTATTTATTGCTATAGCTCTTACTGCCAAATTTCCGAGTAATTCTAAGAAATTCATTGTTTGTTCGTCGGGAAGATTATCCCACGTCATGACGCAAAAGAGTCTTAGTCCTCCTTCAGCGACGGGCAAAACTATTTCAAACGGTGCTTCATTTTTTGTCAGGACAGGAGTCGGCGGTAAAATCTGCGAGCTGTAAATACCTTTTCTTTCTGGGATATTGTCAGCTTTGCCGTTAAAAACTGTTAAATAATTTCCTTCGTCGCGTAAAATTGCTATAGATTTCGGGAATAAACTTTCTTGCAGGACATCAGTTAAGAACGACGCAAAATATTGTAATGGCATAGGTTCAAAGATTGACGCGAGAGTATTTTTTGTTGCGAGAATCATATATGAAAGTCTTGATAATTTTTTCTCGTTGTCATTAATTTTGCTGAACGTCTGCCAGAGTCTTATTATTCCTGCATAGGGCTTTAACTCGCTGATAAATTCTTCAGGTGCTGCGGGTTTGTCCTTGAGAATTATATAAACTTCCCAGTGTTCGCCCCTGATTCTGATGACGGCCGGCCAAGATTCCGAGTCAAGATTTTCGCAGTATTCAAGCTCGTAAGATTCTTTTACGATATTATGTGTAAAAAGTTTTGTGATCTCGTCATTAATAGTGAGGCTTTGAGGCACAATCCCGGCTGCATCGAGAATATTTAATTTGTCGAGTCCTGAAGGCTGTACAATTAGTGCGCGCATAGATTTAGAGTCTAGGAAGTCTGTTAAATTTTTGAGTGCGCCTCCGTTGACTAAGAAATCTATTTTGTTATAAAGTTCGCTAACATTTTCGGACATTTGATTTAAATTTACACCTCCGGAAAAATTTTTTGCTTTTATTTTATCGCTTTTTCCCTTCAAAATCGTATAATATATTCATGTATTATCCCATAAAATTTTATTTGCTTAATATTTCGGGAGACTTGAGAATGAATTTGCACGTGATAAATATAGTAAAATCAAGCGAAGGGCTGGCGTTATATTGCAATGATTGAAGTACATCGTCTGAACGGGGAAGCGTTTTTGTTAAATTCTGACATGATAGAGACCATAGACGTAACGCCTGATACTGTATTGCGTCTGTTAAACGGGCATAGATATATAGTGCGCGAAAAAGTTCGTGACGTATACAAAAAAATTATAGCCTTCAGGAAAGCAGCCGGTTATACGTGTATAATCGCAAATACTGCGGACGAATCGCGCGAAGATTAATACAGAGGTGAAAACGTTTTGGATTTAACAAGTCTAATAGGATTTCTTGCAACGTGGATATTAGTTATTGCGTCAATGGCTTCAGGCGGTAATATCGGAGCTTATTTCGACGTTCCTTCATTGATGATTACAATCGGAGGGGCAATCGGTGCTACGATAATTTCAAATCCCGGCCCAAGACTCAAAGCTATTACGGGCTGCTTGAGAAATGTATTTTTTACGCAGCAAAGAGATTTAGTCGGCATGGTTCAAATGATAGTCAGTTTTGCAGAGAAGGCGCGCCGGGAAGGTTTGCTTGCACTTGAAGCCGATATTGCAGAAGTTGACAGCGATTTTATGCGTAAGGCCATGCAATTAGTAGTCGACGGAACAGATCCGGAATTAGTCCGCGCTATTCTCGATACTGAAATCGGAAATTTTGAGGACAGGCACTCGGCAAATAAAGCAGTCTTTGATAACTTGACAGAATTTGCGCCTTCATTCGGAATGATAGGAACATTAATCGGACTCATAGCGATGTTAGGAAACTTGCAGGACGTCAGCGCACTTGGTCCCGGTATGGCGGTTGCATTAATTACGACAATGTACGGTTCAATGATGGCTAACATGTTCGGTTCTCCTGTGAGTAAGAAATTAGCTGCAAGAAGTGCCGAAGAAGTCAAGTCTATGGAGCTTATGGTCGAGGGAATATTAGCGATTCAGGCAGGAGAAAACCCGCGAATTGTCGAGGAAAAATTAAAAGTTTATTTACCGCCTGCAATGCGTGAAGCCTTCAATCAGGAGGAAAAATAAATAATGGCACGTCAGAAGAAACCCGAAGAGCCCGGTTTATCAGCACCCTTTTATATGGGAACTTACGGCGACATGGTAACGTTGATATTATGTTTCTTTATATTATTGTTCGCTATGTCGTCAGTAGATTCGCAAAAATTTCAGAAGGCTTTATTATCGCTGAGAGGTTCACTAGGAGTCTTGAAGGGCGGCGTTACGACTGAAGAGTCAACGGATCCAAACAGGAGCGGTGAACAAGGAACAAGCCCCGGCGCAAGTGAAAGAGTCGAGCTTGATACGCGTCATGTAGCTTACACGTTAAATTCTTATTTGCGCAGTGAAAATTTGACTCGCGAGATTCAAGTGTCAATCAATCAACGAGGCGTAGCAGTCTCAATCAGCGACCAATTTTTATTTACTCCGGGACGCGCAGAACTAAGGCCGGAAGGTCAGAGAGCTTTATACAAGATTTCGGAGTTGACTCGCGATAGAGTCCCTGCTGTA
This sequence comes from Synergistaceae bacterium, assembly GCA_017443945.1. NCBI lineage: Bacteria > Thermotogati > Synergistota > Synergistia > Synergistales > Synergistaceae > Synergistaceae bacterium. Next base: position 7,232 of record JAFSXS010000042.1, on the reverse strand, counting down.
GCTGTTGAAGGCCATACAGATTCGGGAGTTCTCAACGGCGGAATTTATCGCGATAACTGGGGATTGTCTGCAATGCGTGCTGCTGTTGTAGCTAGTTACATGGAGAAGACCGGAGGTTTTGACCCGTTGAAATTGCAAGCAGTCGGTTACAGTTCAACTCAGCCGATAGTCCCGAATGACAGTCCGGAACATAGAGCATTGAATCGGCGGGTAGAAATAGTGTTTTTATCGCAATATCCAAAACGTTAAGGAGCTAAATATTATGAAATTTACAGCATGTTATACGAAATTAGAAGATTGCTACATGGGTCAGCTTTTAGAATGGCCGAACGTAATTACAGACGGCAAAACTTTGGAAGAATGCCGGGAAATGCTGATGGATGCAGCTCACGAAATGGCTATTGCTTATCATGAAGACGGGGAAGAGATTCCTCAGCCAACTATTTTAGTTGAATCTTTATCGATCCCGCTTGAGCCGTATATAGCAAATGCACTTGAATAACTGTAAAACGTGCTTTATGCTGCGACCAACGGGAGCAGCTGATGACGCGCAGCCGGCACCGGTTGCAAAAAGGTTTTGACTTTGACTTTGCTGTTGTAGCTTTTAAAGCAGATATTTTAGGGAGGATAATATAAATAAATGAAACGTATAATAATTTTCGTAGTAGTCGGACTCGTAATGTTCGGGGCAGGTTTCGGAGGCGGCTTGCTCTTAGGCCGTACAATGGCACCCAAAGACGACAATAACGGAATCGGCGCAGGAAGAGTAATTCAGAATCCCGGGCCGATCGTCTCAATCGGTGAATTTACAAGCAATCTTGCAGGGGCTGGCCGTCATGTAATAAGTTTCGCGCTGTCTCTTGAACTCGTTGACAAGGACGGAGCTTCAGCAATGATTCAGAGTCCCGGCTGGCTCATGAGAATCAGAAATGAAATTTTTATGCTCATTAAGGACAGAGTCTATGATGATTTGACGAGCGCAGAAGGTACACTGCAATTTGCAGGCGATATTAAACGCTCATTAAATCGAATGCTCCCTGATGTGGGCGGCGAGGCTCCTATAGTCAACGTTTTATTTGAGAGCATAGTACTTCAGTGAGGCGGGGTGAAAAATGCCGGACGTATTATCACAAGACGCTATTGACGCGCTGTTAAAGAATATCTCAAGCGGTGCAGACATTAACGCAATCGCAGAGAAAGCAGAAGAATACGCAAAATTAAAAGTTTATGACTTCAAGCGGCCCGACAAATTCAGCAAGGATCAATTAAGGGCTATCCAAATGATTCACGAGTCATTTGCACGACAGATGACTACGGTATTATCGACTCTAATTCGTTCTATGGTAAGCGCGGAAATTGCTTCAGTTGAGCAGCTCGCCTACGAAGAATTTGTTAATTACATGGTACAGCCTACAGTTATAGGCATGATCGAAATGCACCCGTTCGAGGGCAGTATGTTAATAGAAATAAATCCCGCGTTAGTCTTCACGATTATTGACAGAATGCTGGGCGGACGTGGCACTTTTTCCGGAAATATCCGAGAACTTACGGACATAGAGAAAACTGTTATTGAGCGCGTTATTATGCGAATCCTTGAATTACTTGAGGACAGCTGGAGCACCGTTGTTGACGTGAGATTCAGATTTGAGAGCATGGAAAGCAACCCGTTTTTTGTGCAGATCTGCTCGCCTAGTGATATGGTCTTAGTCGTAATCATGAAATTAAAAGTTGCTGACGTTGAAGGAATGGTCAGCCTTTGTTTCCCTTATTTCCTGATTGAGCCTATCATGGACAGATTGTCATCGCAGCAATGGTACGCATCAACGAGTCATAAAGCAGACGACGAAATGAAAGACTGGCTTAATTATTCAGTGCGTCAAATTCGTATGCCAATGGCTATGGAACTCGGACACACTGTTTTGTCATTAAGTGATGTTTACGCGCTTCAAGTCGGAGATGTAATTAAACTCGATGAACTGAAAGATTCAAATATTGACGTAAGAGTCGGCAATCAGATAAGATTCAAGGCCAAACCCGGAACTTTGCGCGGACACATGGCCGTTGAGCTGACTCAGGTTTTAACGGACGACATGCCCGAAATCACGGCTGAAGCTAAATGAAAGGAGAGATTAATTAATGGCTGATGATTTATTGAGTCCTGATGAAATAAATGCTCTTCTTAGCGGGGGCGGCGATGATTTAGGCGACGTAGAAGAAATTTCAAACGAAGACTCCGAACAGCTCGCAAAAGTTGCTGACGTATTCGCAAATTCCGAGAACAGCGTCATAAATATGCTTGCGGGCAAAAATGTTACAACTAATGTCGGCAAAGCTGAAGTATTGACACAAATAGATTTTGCTAAAAAATTTGCTGAGATTCCGTTTTTGTTCTCGAGCACATTCGGCGGATTCGATGATAAACCTTTAGCACTTGTAGTAGATCAAAAGGGTGCATTAACTCTCGCAGATTTAATGATGGGCGGGGGCGGTGCGCAATTGCCTGAACCTAGCGATTTATACTGGAATGCAGCGCAGGAAGGTTTGAGTCAAGTTGTAGGCTCTGCATTTACGAGCATGAGTGCTTTATTAGGCGGACGGCGTTTAATGCCGGAAAATACAAGTTCTGCACTTGGTGAAGCAGAATGGCGCGCGTTTTCTCTTGAGCCTGCAGAACAAAAAATTTGGGTCAGTCCCGTTAATGTAACAATTGACGGTCTAGCACCATTTAATATTTGGACGTGCCTGCCGTTAGATACAGCTTTAGACATCGCAGAAACAATGAGCGGCAAGAAATCGCCCGAACCGCAGCAAACAGCAAATAATCCTATGGGAGGTGGGGGATCAATGGGAGGAAGACAAAACGCAGGCCCTGCCGTTGATGTGAGACCTGCAGCTTTTCAGCCTTTAGGAGGCACAGGAGGCGGCGGGACACCTAGTCCGATAGATTTAATTGCTGATATTCCCGTGCGTGTAACTGTAGAGCTTGGCAAGGCGCGTAAAAGTGTATCGGAAATTCTCGCGTTAACTGCCGGAGCTGTCGTCGAACTCGACAAAATGGCCGGCGAACCTGTTGACATTCTCGTGAACGGAAAATTAATCGCTCATGGTGAAGTCGTTGTAATAGATGAAAATTTCGGCGTTAGAATCACGGATATAATACCCGGCGGAGCTTCAAGGGCTGCGTCATAAAAAATTTTGAATTTTTCGTGTTATAATGCAGTTGAAATTTTCCATAACTTGTATAATCGTATAATTTGCAAAGGAGAGTTTTATTATAATGGGCAAAAAAGTTTTAATAGTCGATGATGCGGCTTTTATGCGTATGATGTTAAAAGATATACTCACTAAGAACGATTTTGAAGTCGTTGCAGAAGCTGAAAACGGGAAGGCAGGAGTCGCAGCTTTCCAAAAGTATAAACCGGATATTATAACGATGGATATTACTATGCCGGAAATGAACGGTATAGACGCTGTCAAAGCAATCAAGGCATTAGATCCCAGCGTTAAAATTGTAATGGTCTCCGCAATGGGTCAGCAGCCTATGGTAATCGAAGCAATTCAAGCCGGAGCAAATGATTTTATCGTCAAGCCCTTCCAGCCCGAAAGAGTCATAGAGGCTATTACAAAGGTGTTGTCGTAAAAATTTTAGGCCAGGACGTAACGTTAACAGCATATATAATCCGTGCTGTAGGTGTATTAATAATTATGTCAGCGGCCGCGTTTCTGCTGGTGAAGTATTACAAGAAGCACAATAATAACGCAAAAATTTCATCAGCTGTCGAGATAATCTCATCCCTGCGTCTGACTGGCAGGGATATATTTTTAGTCGTTCACTGCGGCCCCGATGTTATAGCATTCACAACAGGATCCGGCGGTACTTGTTTATTAGGCAGGTGGAATTATGAAGATTGGCTTAAATCGAGCAGCTAATTTTTTTCTCGCATTAGTATTGATTCTCATATTTTGCGGGAGTTCATTTGCTGCAACTGCTCCGGCGAGACTGCCATTAATGCCGCCTAATATTCCATTGCCGACCATAAATTTTGGAATTACCCCGGCTGATTCGCCACGTGATGTAGCTTTAACTCTTCAGGTTCTCGCGCTGATGACTGTGTTAAGTCTCGTGCCTGCAATTTTATTAATGATTACGAGCTTTACACGCATTATTATTGTTCTTGGATTCGTGCAGAGGGCTATCGGTCTTCAACAGTCGCCCCCTCAGCAGGTTGTCGCGGGAATGGCTTTATTTCTTACGATGTTTACGATGTATCCGACTTGGAATAATATTTATCAGGAGTCTATATCGCCCTACATGTCAGGAAACATTAACGCCCCTCAAGCATGGCAGCGCGCAAGAGAACCTATACGAAATTTCATGTTCAGATATACACGTCAGGAAGAATTATCGTTGATGGTCTCAATGTCAGAGACTCCAAGACCGGCGAATCAATCTCAAGTCCCGACAAGAGTTTTAATTCCTGCTTTCATGTTGAGCGAACTTAAGACAGCTTTTCAAATGGGAGTAGTAATTTATATCCCGTTTTTAGTCGTTGATATGGTTGTCTCAAGTGTTTTGCTCGCAATGGGTATGATGATGCTTCCGCCTATGATGATTTCTCTGCCGTTCAAGATTCTATTATTCGTGATGGCTGACGGTTGGAATCTCGTCGTAATGAGCGTCTTAAAGAGTTTTACAAATGTTCCGTGATTTATTGTAAAGGAGTGTGCGCTGAAAAATGCCTGTTACAACTTTGAGTCTGTTCGATATTCTAAGCGGTGCAATCTGGACAATGATGGCCGTAACTTTGCCGATTTTATTAACTGCTATGATAGTCGGTCTCGTTATAGGAATCTTGCAGACAGCTACGTCAATTCAGGAGCAGACATTAATATTTATCCCGAAAATTTTAGCTGTTTTCTTGTGCATAGTGTTATTATCGCCGTTCATAAGTCAAAGAATGCTGGTTATGACTCGTGAAATACTCGGCCAGCTCGAAAGATTCATACAGTGAAAGGTCTTGAAGTTCCTGCGCAGTTATTAGCTGTATATTTGCTGCTTCACTTGAGATTCGTGGGGCTGGTGTTCAGTTCGCCTATGTTTACGACTTCAATGACTCCGACCCCTTTTAGATATTTATTTGCGGTAATGCTCACTATCTGTTCAGTTGGAGTCATAAAAGATGATTCAATCCCGTTAATTTATTTCGACAGCGTTATATTTATCGGAGTAATTTTTGTGCGTGAATTATTAATCGGCATTGCATTAGGCTTTATTTCAGCTTTACCCCTTTACGCGTTACAGGTTGCAGGCGAACAGACCGGTTCAATAATGGGATTCTCGATGGCGCAGGTAATGGATCCTTCGTCAATGGCTCAGACTTCAATATTAGGACAGTTACATTTTTTAGCGGCTCTATGGTTTTATTTTCGCTGGAATGGTCATTTATTGATGATTCAGGCGTTAGTCGAGACTTTAAAACTTGTTCCGCCCGGTCAGATTTCGTTATTTCCTGCTGGTGATTTGTCGTTAGGCTCATGGCTTCAGCAAATGTTTATATTGAGTATGCGAATTGTACTCCCGTTTTACTGCTCGTTATTAGTCTCTGATGTCGGACTTGGATTCTTGGCGCGCACTGTACCTCAAATGAATATTTTTGTCGTCGGTATGCCCGTTAAAGTTATGCTCGGATTTATGGTGCTTGCTGCTGTGTTGCCCCTAACGATGGATTTGATTTATACTCAGCTTGAAAAATGGATAGAGTTTGCTTTAAGCGTTATAAGATTTTGGCGGCCAGTTGTATAAGAATGAGACGAACAATAAAATTTTATTCCTGTCATAATGAACACTATGATTTTTACGGCGATACAGTCTATGAGCGTTACGGGCGGGGGAAAAGAGCGCGAGAAAAACCGGGTTTGTGGGTTTGTCTCGCATTCACGGAGAAAATTTTTTTACGCAAATTAATGAGCTCTCACACTAATAAAAAATTTAACCTTCAATTTTTCGCTGAAGAACGCACAGAAGAAGCTACACCCAGAAAACGCGAAAAAGTACGCGAAGAAGGCCGAGTCTGTGTCAGTAAAGATTTAAACGCTGCTGTTGCAATAATTACGGCTTTGTTAGGCATGACTATGTTAGGGGCTTTAACGTGGAGGACTCTTACAAGTTTAATCACGTTTTCTATAAGTTTTATGGGCGATAAGGCTTTATTGCAGGATGGCTGGCTTTATCTCGTTTCATGGGAGGCTATGAAAGATTATTTTGCGTCGTGGCTGCCTCTGGGGGGACTCGTTGTATTATTCTCGACATGCACTGTTATTGCTCAAGTAGGTTTTGCTATGACGGGTGAACCATTTGGCCCGAAATTTGACAGATTGAATCCCTTCACCGGCATGAAAAAAATTATTTCCCTGCGTTCAATCGTCGAGCTTCTGAAAGGTTTATTGAAGGCTAGTATTTTTGCTGTGATGATTTATTCTGCTGTGAGAAATTATTTGCCAACCTCGTCAAAAGCTATGCAAATGCCGTTATTATTCGGGAGTCTCGCTTTCTGGGATATGTTATGGTGGCTGGCTATGAGGCTTGCTTTAATGCTGCTAGTAATGGCCTTTGCTGATTATTTCTATCAAAAATGGGACTTCGAGAAATCTATCAGAATGAGCAAGAAAGAAATTAAAGACGAATACAAGCAAATGGAAGGAGACCCCCAAGTCAAGCAGAAAATCAGGCAGAAACAACGCGAAATGGCAAAACAAAGAATGATGGCCGACGTTCCCAAAGCTGATGTCGTAATCACAAACCCGACTCATATTGCAGTAGCTCTTGTTTATGACCGCAAATTAATGGGCGCGCCTCAAGTTATAGCAAAGGGGGGAGACTTTTTAGCACGCAGAATCAGAGAAATAGCAGAAGCAAATTTAATCCCCGTCATAGAAAATAAACCGCTCGCTTGGGCACTATATCAAAATGTAGAAATCGGCGAGGAAATTCCCGAAGACCTTTACAGGGGAGTCGCTGAAATTCTCGCAATGGTGTATAAGTTAAAGGCTTCATAATGATATAATGAGCTAAATTTTACAAGCAAGAGGGCATACTGAATGATACTGACTGATCAGAACAGCAAAGAACAGCAAAGAACAGCAAAGAACAGCAAAGAACAGCAAAGAACAGCAAAGAACAGCAAAGAACAGCAAAGAACAGCAAAGAACAGCAAAGAACAGCAAAGAACAGC
>JAFSXS010000041.1 GCA_017443945.1 Synergistaceae bacterium | reverse complement strand
GTGATTAACAGCTCGGACGGGACAATAATTCGCAAGTTTCCGCCGGACAAAGTTATAAATCTCGTGCAGAAGATTCGCGAGAAAAGAAAATCGAGACATAAATCGCTCGATATGAAGTTATAAATTACTCCCCCGCAATTGCGCCGAACCCGTGAAAGCGGGGGAAATTAATTTTTTCAGGGATGATATTTTCACACAAGGAAGGTGATGAATTAGAATGTCTATGATTATGAATCACGATATAACGTCCTTAATGGGTCAGCGAATAATGATGCGTAATTCTCTCGCCATGAAACGCTCATTAGAGAAATTATCAACGGGACTGCGCACAAAAATAGCCGATCTTGACAACACGGCAGGACTTGCAATAAGCGAGACTATGAGATCCCGTATATTCGGCATGGAGAAAGCATTATATAACACTCAAGACGGAATAAGCCTCATTCAGACAGCTTCGGGCGCACTTGAGCAGACAAATTCAATGCTTATGCGTATGCGTGAGTTATCAGTTCAGGCAGCAAATGACGTGTTGACTCAGCAGGACAGAAGTTATATTCAGGTCGAAATTAACGAGATCCGCGACGAAATTACTAGACTCGCTAATACAACGCAATTTAACCGCAAAAAAATTCTTAGCGGCGATAATGCAGTGTTATGGAGCAGCACAAGCAAAGAAGTCAAAGCAATCGTAAATGGCGGGATTCGTTCTATTGACCAGTTCGGGCAGAAATACGCCGTCGATGGAAATTATAAGCTGAAAATAAGAGCTGAGGCAGGACAAGCAGAAGTCCAGAAATCTGACATTCTCAAAATTAGGCAGGCCGGCAATGACAGCAGCAACAAATCTGTTATAGTAAGTAAAAGCGTCAATACTGCTGAGGGACTCAAAGATGTAAAAGTTGATTCTATGCCGGACGGATCTTATTCTGTAAATCTCGGCGGGGGGTCGTCGCCTGATCCCCTTTTGCATGGTTCATACGGAATCGGCGGCATTTCAACGGAGTCAACTGTTACAACGTCATTTAACACTACAAATTCTCCCGTCAATAAAATCACTGTCTCGACAGATGACGGCATAGAAATATGGAGTACTTCAGGAGCAAATATTTTCCGAACTGATACAGCAGACTCAACAGCGCAAACTGAATATTTTAACAGCGTTCTCAATGAAATAAAGCATAATGCAGCTTACAAGGGCATAAAGGTAAACGGCAATGATATAACGTCATTGACAATTTCTAAACCGGGCACAGAGGCTGTAGGACTGAAAATTTCTTATGAAGGCGGCGGCGCGGGTAATGCTCCAACGTCTACAATAGACTCAACAGTTACTGATTTTGCGTCAGTTGAAGATATGGTTACGGTTGATTCTGGCGACGCTCTTTCTGTAAATGCAAGTATTTTATTTGAGGTCAAGAAAGTTGATTCTATAACTGGTACTGTTACATTAAGTGCTAAGGCAAATATTTTATCTAAGAACGGCGCAAACTCTACAGCAAACATTGATGATATTATGCTCACTGACGGTCAGGTATTTAATCTGGGTGATGCATTCGATAACGCCGTTACTGTGAGTCTAAGCGATTTCGATCACGTTTATGAGGGCGGAAAATTTGCCGTCGCTGTAACTGCAAAAAATGTAGATCGTCCATTAGGCTTTAATATATTCAGTCAAAATTTCGGTTATGCAGGAGTATCAACTTATGCGCTTGAGTACGACTCTGTTCCGGAAAATGAGATTAATTTCAGCAATTATTTCATTGACTCTAAATCCGGCGAAGTAACAAACGGTACTATAACACTTGTTACCGGGCCTGAATTACGTAATGCCGCCGATAAGCTGCTGACTGTTGATTATATACCGATGACTTCATTTACTGTAACAAATCAAGCTCGTACAGCTGAAGGAAATACGAAAATTCGCGACATTGATAAATTCTGGAACTCTGAAGGGGTTTATCTCGTACAACAGCCGCAGGAATTGACTCTCACTCAGGGCGACGGGACTCAAGCAAAAGTTACGATTTACGGCAATGACACGCTTGATGATGTCGTAAAGAAATTAAATACTGCCGTTGCTGTCGGACTCGGCCAGGCAAAATATGTCGATGACGCAAGCAAATTCGTAACATTCACTGAAGGCGGGACTCTCGGCACTAATGCTGTTGCGGGAACTATTGTATTTCGTTCGGCTCTGACGGGCTCAAAAGGTCAAATCAGTATCTCAGGTAATGAAGAATTATTAAATGCTTTGTCGCTCAATACGATTCAGGAAGCAAGAGAGTCTACTTACAATGTTGATGTAGTTGACGCTCATGATAATTCAGTAATTGCACAAAACGTAAATATTACCGGAAATCGCTTAATCGGAGTCGTTCATAAAAATGTCGATGTAGAATTTGACTCAATGATGGGTTTACAAGCTACATGGAATGAGTCAATAGGCGGTTACTCGATTCAAAGCACAACGGGCAATAACGGTTCAGACGTAGTTTTGCACTTGGCCGACAACACTATGATTTTCCAAACAGGCGCGGGCGAAGGTGAAGACGTTATGCTTGCAATAGGTGATATGAGCTCTAACGCTTTGGGATTAGACCGCATTAATGTAATGAGCCGCGAAAAGGCTTCATACTCCATTGACATAATCGATAAGGCCATTGATAGAGTCTCTATGCAGCAGGCAAAACTCGGAGCAGCACAAAATCGACTCGAACATCATTTAGGCAATCTCTCTAAGGAAACAGAGTCATTAATCGAAGCTAACAGCCGGATTCGTGATACTGATTATGCGAGCGAAATATTAGAGTTCACGAAGATGCAAATTTTAATGCAGGCCAATACTGCAATGTTAGCGCAGTCGAATCAATTACAGACTCAGACAATTTTAAGCGTGTTGAGGCAATAAAAAATGGCATTTGGACCAGAATTTATAACGGGACTCGCGGGGGCATTGAAGAATATTCTACCTCTGCGGGTCAACCGCATTGAAGGCGGAGACACTTGGGCAGCTTTGAAAATTTCTCCTGAAAAATGGCTGTTAATCTCGTGGACTTCAGGAGCTGCGGGAATCTGTGAGGCCTCACAAAGTGAAATTAACGCACTCCGCGAAATATCATCAGGGCGCGCACCTATGGCCGAAGCATTAAAGAGTCGATTAACTCACGGGGGCGAAATTTATTCAGTCAAGCAGATAAATCATGACAGGATTCTTGAATTTGCTGCAAAACGTAGAGTCTCTGCAGGTTTGAGCGTGAATTATTATTTAGTGCTTGAGATTACTGAACCGGTAGCAAATTTTTTGATACTTGATGACTCACACAAAATCGACGAGGCCGCAAAGCATTCTACTCCCGACGTTAATAGATTTAGAACGATTTTGCCCGGACATTTATACACGCCTCCGCCAATGTTTGAAGGTGTTGCATTAAGTGAGAGCAAAATTTTAGCATTCGAGGACTTGCAGAATATTTCAGGAATCGGCAGACCCTTAGCGCGTTTAATCCAGACTCACTGGGCAGAACATGAAATAATTTCGTGGCACTCTGCATTGTTAAAGCTCGTTAATGAGGACTCACTCGTAAATTGCAAGTTAATCAAGAAAAATAATTATTTGACGCGCATAGACTTTGATTTTGACGAGACTGTAAATTTAGGCTTGGATTCGATTCGGGCAGCTCGTGAAGGCGTATTAATTCCATTATTGCGCAAGGGACGCGAGAAAACTTTACACGACATAGACGCAAAATTAAAACGTGCAATAAAATCACGCGAACGACACAGAGACGGACTAATCAAGCAGCTTAAAGAATGTCAGGCAGCAGAAATTTTCAGACTCAAGGGCGAGGCAATATTGACTCACATTTACGAGATTCCCAAACGCGCAGAAAAAGTAAATCTCACTGACTGGGAAGGCAATAATTTAGAAATCGCTTTAGACCCTGATTTATCGCCTTCACGTAATGCAGAGAAATATTTTAAACGTTACCGCAAAGCAAAAGGCAGCCCCGACGAGATAAAATCAAATCTTGACGCAATTAATTCATCAATCAAAGAGTTACAGGAGCAGCACGCATTATTAGACTCAATCAATGACCCCGAAAAATTTAATGAATCAGTGAAAGATTTATCAGAATGGCTCTCACCGTCTGACAAGAAAGTCAGCAGACCCAGAAAGAAATCACCGGAAATTCCGCCGTTCTTGAACATAAATTATGAAGGCATAAATATTTTAGTGGGACTCTCTGCGCGCGGAAACAGGCACGTTACATTCAAGCTCGCAAGACCTGAAGATATTTGGCTTCACGTTCACGAAATGCCGGGTGCTCATGTGATAATTAAAGGTGTTAAACGCTCGGAACTTGAGGCAGACAAACGCAATATTTTAGAGTATGCTGCAAGTTTAGCGGCGGGTCATTCGTCAGGGCGCGAGTCAAATTCTGTACCAATTGATTATACAGAACGCAAATATATTAGATCAGTGCCCGGGACTGTTGCGCTTGTAACGTACACGAATCCCGGAACTTTGCGAGTTACTCCAGCGAAAGATTAAGCCCTAAAAAATTTATCGATTTCCTTGAGATGTTCTAATACGTCATTCATATTGACTCCGCTTCTTGATGCCCATTCACGGAGCGGTGGTCTTGTGTCGCCTCCATGAGATTCGACTCCTTTTTTGGGAAATCTCATATAATCGCCGTATGTACATGTCAAAAATTTATTTGTGTCGTGAGGAGCATTTAATTTATAGCCTTCAAATTCGATAGTGCTTAATGGGAATATAATATCAGTCTTAATTCTTAATGGATCGGGGAAAAATTCGGGAGCAATTAACGCAATGTCATACCCCCCCCCCCCCTTAGTAGAATTAATGATTTTTGCGCGCGCTGAGTCTAATTCGCTGGGAGATAAATTTTTGCCGCTTTTCCTGTAAAATTTCTTGTATTTATAAATTTTGTCAGCTAATTCCTTGCTGTTATCTGAGTCTGCATGAACTATATCGACCGGAAATATATCACACCAAACGCCCGTTTTTGAATGTTTGTAACCGAGTCCGATTCTGCCGTTATCAATTCCGTACGTTATAGAATCTTCACCGAATGAAGCAAGTATATCAGATAATTTTTCGCAGGCGTTGTTATAGTCTTTGCGTGTCATGCAAACGTCTAAATCATCATCCCATGGGATAAAACCTTTATGTCTTGCTGCACCGAGAAGAGTCCCATGTGAGAGCCAATATTGCCAGTCTTGTTTCTTGCAGATTGAATCAAATATAGATAACAATACAGCGTCGCACAACTGCAATTTTCTCAAATCTCCTGCTGCTGGCGGTAATTTCGTTATATCAACGTAATGATTCAAGAAATAATTTAGAGTCTCTAGTCCTTGTTCGCAGTCTAATATGCCGGTTACTTTCTTGAGCGCGCGTATAATAGTTTGCGACAAGCCTCTTTCTTTCATTACATTTTTGAATTTCTCTAGTTTTACTGCAAAATTTCCCATTAGTCAGCCTCCTTTAACTGCAAAATATTATAAATCAGACCGCAGAATAAACAATGTAATTTCGGACGGATCTAATAATCTCACGCTGAATCCGTTCCATTGAGATGTACCCGGACTCACGTATAATGACATGTTTTCGACTTTATACCAGCCCCGAGCAAAACCTTTATTCGCACGTGCAACTAAATATTTAAGTCCCGGCATTTGTCCACCGTGAGTGTGTCCGGATAATTGCAGGTCGATATTAAATTTTGCGTTCTCACGTGCCTCGCTGGGTCTGTGATCCATTAAGATAATTGGCGAATTTTCCGGAATATTTTGCAGTGCTTGTGAAACATTATGATTTCCGCTCGTTTGGTCGGGTACTCCTGCAAGAATTAATTTAGAGTCTCCTGACGTGATTATTATGTGCTGATTCTCTAAAAATTTTATTCCCAAAGATTTTAACTCTTCAAGCCAGCCCGATAAATTGAAATAATATTCATGATTCCCCGTTGTCGCATAGACTCCGAATTTCGCGCGCAAATTTTTTAATGGTGCAACGTCCGCACTTCTTGACTCTACTTGGCCGTCAACAAAATCACCCGGAATTAATATCAAATCAGGGTTAAGAGCGTTTGTTTTGCTAACTACTGCGCTGACAAAATTTTTATTGCTTAACTGGTCGGCGTGAATGTCTACTAACATTGCAATTTTGAGTCCGTCTAAATCTTTACCGAGATTCTTAATTTTCACCTCATGAATATTTACATCAGGTACCCGCAAGCCTTCATATGTCCCGAAAAGTGTCGCGCATATCCCAATCGAAAGCACAAATAATGAAATGTGATGAGCCGGAAAATTGCACCTGATTATAAACCTGCACACGATAAATATTATATCCTTGACAAGAGCTAGAAATAACGCAATTACTATGAAATTAAATATCAACGAGATAATTAAATTTAACGCGTATGGAAGCTCGTATAAATCAAATCCGGCACTGGTCCTGCGGTAAAGAAAAATTTTTCCAAGTCCGGCCAATAACATAACAGCACAGACAATTTTTGACGATAAAGAAATTTTCAGCGGCAATATAAGACTCAATATTTCGTATATGCAAACCGTAAGAGGTACTATAACAAATATCGACATCATGAATAAATTTATCTCTCCTACATAAATTTTTGCGTAATTATATACGTTAAATCATGCTTCAAGCAAAGAATCTTGGGAGGGTTATATTTTTGTGTAATTAATTTTCATTTTACAAAAACTCTGTCAGCCCCGAATAGAATAGTCCATTGTTAGCGACAAGATAAAACATTTTCGGAAAACTATGACAAAATATTTTTGTTGAGCTTATATATTTACAAAAATTTGTTGTATGTGTGCGGCTCGTTTTTTCCCGCCCGTAGTTATAAATGCACGTTTCCGAAAGACTTCTTTCATATCCTTGTGCTAAATGATGCGGACAAATAAAACTAAATCATTGAAGCAGGCACAAAATAATACATTACATAGGCATGATATTTAAACCGGGCATGGAAAATAATAGAATCTTACTTAACTATATTAAAGCAGGTACACAGAGTCGGCCGGCGAAAGATAATCGCAAGTTTATAAATGCAGTAATCTGAATATTACAAACTTGTGCGCCATGTAGAAACGGAATATGGAAATTGGGCAAAACTTTTTGATATTGTTAAGCAAGACACTAACTTGAATGAATTATGATGAATAAAAGGAGGCTCAACAGATTCATTTGGTATGCCGGTGAAAATTATTATTACGAGTGAAACTATAGCAGACAGCTCACAAGTTCACCAAATAATTCAAGGCATATATTCGGATATTATATAAATCATGTATTGAAAGCACTCGAAAAAATAGTAATCACACCTAAGAGAAACTATCGTAATCAAATTATGATCACAGTAGAAATACATTTGTCGGCGAGATATAACAACGCGATATTCAAAAAATACGTCAAGACACACAAAATAAGTAGTTCCCACCAACCCGCCAAATATAATGTATTGAAATTTTTGCAGCCATTTAAGTGCATTTGTTATATAATGAACAAAATATGAAATTCTCTGCAAATGATTTTTCCCTCAAGATAAAAATATTACTAATACTTTTACTAATACAAAAAGTTTAAAATTTTTCAGTGCTCATAATTATTTACGAGAGAAAAAATTTTTTAATGCGATAATTTCATCGTCTATGCAGTGTAAAAAAAAATTTATAGTCAATCGGCCCTCATGATATAATCAGCAAGAAAGGAGCTTGACAAAATTTAATGACTGTCTATAACGCACATCGCCTGAATTATTCTTTAATGAGAGGAATATTTTCAGTAGTGCAGATAATTATTGATATATGTTTATATAATCTCGTGTTCTCGTTCATGAAGATAAATATTTCATTTGAAGTAAAAGCCTTCTTAACGGGGACAATGACGGCGTTTTTTTTGTTTGAGTCACTATATTTCTTCAGGCTCTGGACATTATGGGACGAAATAAAAGCTGCTTTGCGTTCGGGATTGTCTATATTTCTTGTCAGCGTCTTGTTTCTCTACACCAGCAAAATAAAAATGTCATTGTTTGCATTAACGTTTGGGATCGCAATTTTTATTCCCGTGAGTCTTGCAGTCAGATACATTTTCAGGCGCGTTTTGTTCTCTCTGGGGTTGCTCTCAACGGGCGTAATCATTCTAGGTGCAGGCGGTGCGGGTGAAATTTTTGCGCAGAATATAAATTTATCGCCATTCACGACTCGTAAAGTTCTGGGATTTCTTGACGATGACGAGTCAAAATGTGATGAATTAATTGCGGGCGTTCCTGTGCTGGGAAAATTAAAAGATTTCGAGCATATCCAATCGCAAATTAACGCAGACGAGGCAATAATCGCAATTCCTACAGCATCAAGAAAAACTCTCGCTGACATTCTCAACATTGTAGAAGAAAATATTAACAGCGTTCTATATATTCCAGATATGTATATGCTTACGACTTACTCGGCAGAAATTCGCACTATTGACGGGCTGCCGATTATATCAGCTTCACAAGGTCTGCTAAATCCCGTGAATCGCTTTGTGAAAAATATTTTTGACTATATCGGAGGCTTTGCGGCACTGACTCTATTGTTGCCGTTCATGTTAATTATTGCGTGGAAGATTAGACACGATGACGGGGGAAAAGCCTTATTCAAGCATAAGAGAGTCGGACAGAATTTAAAGCCGTTCTATCTCTACAAATTTCGCACTATGGTACCGAATGCAGAACAAATTTTGCAGGAAATGATGAAAGATGAGAAATTGCGCGCAGAGTTTCAGCAGGCGTTCAAGTTCAAGCACGATCCGAGAATTACAAGTTTCGGGAAATTTTTACGCCGCACGAGTCTTGATGAACTACCGCAAATTTTTAATGTCTTACGGGGAGAAATGAGTCTAACTGGCCCGCGTCCAATCGTCGAGAAAGAAATAAAATTATATTACGGTTACAGGACAGCACAGCAAATTTTTCACGTTAAGCCCGGTATGACAGGTTTCTGGCAGGTCAGCGGCCGCAATGATGTAAAAGATTATGACGAGAGAATAACTTACGATTTGTATTATATTCATAACTGGTCAGTGTGGCTTGATATTATAATTTTGCTGCGCACTATTAGAGCCGTTGTCAGGGGTACTGGTGCATATTAAAATTTTTTAGCGCTTCACATGATATAATTCTTGTGAAATCAGATAAATTCAGCAAGAAAGGTCTTGACAAGGTAAATGTTAGTCAGTAAAATCGGTTATCGGTTATCGGTTATCGGTAAATTACACGTTTTAATCTTATCACAAAGTCTTTCACACACACAATTAAATAATTTGCTCGGAGTCGTTTATTCTTCTGAGTCTTTTTCGGGGGTATAAGCTCATGAAGAAAAATTTAGTAATCGGCTCGATTATAAAATATAGATGGGAAGAAATTGAACCGTTCTTCGAGTCTTTTGCGCAGTCAGGCTTTGAAAATTGCGAGTGCGTTATGTTTGTTGCCCATATGTCAGAATATACGCTGAATAAAATTAAATCTTTCGGGGTGAAATTACTTCCGATCCCTCCAAAATATGACGGAAAATGTATAATTGATTACAGGTGGGATTTATATACAGATTTTCTGCGCGATAAACAAAAAGATTATGATATGATTTTTACGGCTGATGTAAGGGACTTATTTTTTCAGTCGGACATGTTTAAATTCTATCAGAGACATAAAAAATTTCTAGGTGTTGCGCTTGAAGACGTTACTTTATCCGAGCCTTGTAATAAATGGTGGTTTGTACGCAGATTCGGTGAAGCAGACCACGAACCTATAAAAAACGAGCGCGTGATATGTATGGGAACTCTTTGGGGAACGTCTGAAGAATTCTTTAACTTTTCGGAGACAATGTCAGAAAATCTCAAGTCCGATAAATATAATTATTACGAAATATCAGATCAGCCGACAGCTAATTGGTTCGTATACCACGAGAAATTATTTAATGACATTCTTGTAACCAGCACCAACCAAGACGGCCCAGTCATGACAATAGGACTATCTGAGCGCGAAAATATAAAACTTGACTCAAATGATAACGTTCTCAACGGTAAAGGCGAAATTGCTGCGGTCGTTCACCAGTATGACAGAAAGCCGGATATTGTTATAAAAGTTGTAGATAAATATTGTCCTAACATGAATCGTTATTATTATAATGCTTTAATTCGCAAGAAACCGGGATTATTCTGGCGCTTTATGCGTTATTACTATCGCGTTCGCAAAATAGGACTCTTTAAGGCACTATATATCACGATAAGAAAAAGACTCCCGGGCGGAGAAAATTTCGGTTAATTATTAAGTTTTACTCCCTTCTGTGAATTAATGCAGGAGGGATTTTTTGTGCTTCACATGATATAGAGCGCGATAAAAAAGGGCCGCACATATACAACAAATTTAATATGTCATAGTTTGCCGAAAATGTTTTATAGAATCTGCTAAAATTTTTTCACTCTTATCCATCAACACAAAAAATTATAATCATCAAGTTTTGCTATATAATATGTAAAATTTTTATCGGAGGCGTAATAATTACATTGAAATCAAGAAAAGTTTTAAACTATTTCACAATAGAAGGCACCCCCGGCGGCAATCAAGACTGGCTCCCAGAATGGGATATGAATATGGGAGGCTGTGCTGCTGTTACTGCGTGCGACGTGTGCATTTACTTGAGTCAACAAGAAAAATTCAGCAATTTATACGCGAATCACTCAAAAAATTTATCACGCATGGACTTTATTAATTTCGCAAAGGTCATGAAGCCTTATTTAACGCCCCGCTATCATGGTATTGATTTCTTAGAGACTTACATTTGCGGACTCTATGACTATTTTCACGACGTTAATAATAATTTCTTGACACTCGAAGGGCTTTCCGGCGGTGTAGACTACGAAAATTTTTCGCGCGCAATAATTACCCAGATAAATAATAATTTCCCCGTACCTTTTTTGCTGCTGAATCACCATGATAAAACGCTTGAAGACTTTTTCTGGCACTGGTTCAACTTGGCCGGCTATGAAATTATCGATAATGACATCAGAGTCTTAACTATCACTTACGGCGAATATAAATGGCTGAGCTTGAAAAATTTGCACGACTCAAAAAGTCATCGCAAAGGCGGCATAATAAGAATTTTCCCGCGTGTGTGATAATATTATTGCGTCATAATACAAAAAGGGGTAAATGTCAATGAACGAACGAATTAATAACCCGCGTCAGCCTCGCGAAAATAATAATAGACGAACTAGAATAGATCCAGATGAAGTACTATTCGGCCCTTCTCCTGCTAGACGTGCAAGACGGCAGCAGACTGAATCCGCGCGCAGAGTACCCCCTGAGCAGCCTAAACCCGCCGAGACTCCGCGAAAGAAAAAAAAGTTTTCAATCGTTAAAATTTTCTTCATGACTATTTTATTAGTCGTCCTTCTTGCAACCGGTGCAGTTAGTGCCGGAGTCGCTTGGTACGTCGTGAAACTTTCTGAAGATCTGCCCAGCATGGTCGAGCTTGCTAACCCTAAAAGCAGCCTCCCTTCAATTTTGTACGATAGAAACGGTGAAGTCATAGCAAAACTTTTTATCGAGAACAGAACGCCCGTTGAATTGCATCAAGTGTCTTCATGGCTCGTGCAAAGTGTCTTAGCTGCGGAGGACTCAGCATTTTATCAGCACGGAGGAATCAGAATCGGTTCAATCCTGCGCGCACTATGGACGGACATAATCGAGAAAGGAAAAGTACAGGGAGCAAGCACTATTACTCAGCAGTTAGCACGAAATTTATTCTTGACTCACGAGAAGAGCATTACACGTAAAGCAAAAGAAATTATTATCGCAATGAGACTCGAAAAATTATTCTCGAAGGATAAAATTTTAGAACTTTACTTGAACACAATTAATTTCGGTCATGGAGCATGGGGAGTCGAGACAGCTGCACGAACTTATTTCGACAAGTCAGCAAAAGATTTAGATTTGGCTCAGGCTTCAATATTAGCAGGATTAATCGCTAACCCCGGACGTTATAACCCATTAAGCAACATAAATAACGCTAAATCACGACAAAATTATGTGTTGAGCAGACTAGAGACTCTCGGATGGATAACTTCCGAACAACGCAAAGCAGCCTACAATGAGAAATTAGAATTTAAGCGCAGAGTCAACAAGATAGAAGAGTTTAACAGAGCTCCCTATTTTGTGTCGCACTTACTATTTAATGATTTATTGCCTAAATACGGACGTGATGAAGTCTACAGCGGAGGAATGCAAATTTATACGACTTTAGATATAAGACTTCAGGACAAAGCACGCGAGGCCATACAAGGACTCAATAAAACGGTAATGGGCGCTTTAGTGTGCATTGAGTCAGAAACTGGAGAAGTTCTCGCACTCGTAGGGGGCAAAGATTTCAAGGAAAGCAAATTTAACCGCGCAACACAAGCAATGAGACAGCCGGGATCAAGTTTTAAGCCGATAGTTTACGCTGCTGCAATGGAAGAAGACATAATGCCGAGTGATCATTTTCTCGACGCTCCTATAACGTTTGGACGCAGGGCAGGCAATAGAGGCTGGTCCCCTCACAATTCCGGCGGAGGTTATGCAGGTGAAGTAACTGTACAGAATGCTTTGACGAGATCTCTAAATACTGTTGCTGTTCGTGTAGCTGCATATATCGGCACTGACGCAATTTTGAAAATGGCCCGCAATATGGGAATCGAGACAAAATATTTGCCGAGTGATTTATCAGTTGCGTTAGGTTCGGCGAGTCTGACTCCGTTAGAAATGGCAGTAGCTTTTAATTGCTTCAACAACGGCGGAAAAAGAATCGTCCCTCTCATGATTCGCGAAATAAAAGATAGAGACGGAAACGTAATCGAACATCGCGAGACAGCAATGACTCAAGCAATGAGGCCGGAAACAGCTTATTCGATTCGTTCAATGCTTCAAGACACAATCAGGGCAGGAACAGGAAGACCCGCAGCGATTCCAAAAGTAAATATTTTCGGTAAAACAGGAACATCAAATGATTTTATTGACGCATGGTTTTGCGGAGGTGCACCGGGGTTGACTACAGCTGTATATGTAGGACGCGATGATCACAAAACAATGGGTCGTCGTGCATTTGGCGGAACGATGGCGGCTCCCGTTTGGAAAAAATTTATGGCTTATGCTGTGCAAGAGTTGAATACTCCCGCGGCGTTTGCTCCTCCTCCTGAATGGGTAGAAGTTACGAAATTATCAATTTGCAGAAGTTCCGGTTATATTGCGCGCCCTGGTTGTCCTGCTGTGCCGTTATATTTTCCAAAGGGTAAAGCACCTACGACATCATGTCCGACTCACGGAGGAAGTTACGCAGCTGCAGATAATGATCCGAGAGGGCCGAGATTATTTCTTGTTGAGCAGGACGAGTCTTATCTTGCAAGACGGCAGCAGACAGAAGGCAGCGACACACCAGCACCGAGAGAGTCGAGTCCCGCGCCTGTTCCGCAGCAAGTTAGCGCACCCGTACCGCAAGCAGTCATACCGAGAAATAACAATCCTCAGCCGCCCAAACGTCAAGAACCTAGAGTTGATGAAGTTGAGCAGCGTTATAGACAATTATTGCGCGAATATGGTTTAGAGTAGAGAAAATTATTAGTCCCTCTGATAAAATGTCGGAGGGAAATTTTTTTTGCTATTATTACATGAAGGAATGTGATTTATTAATGAAACTTGTATTATTAAGCACTTATATGCACCCTCACCAATTGCCTTTAGCGCAGGAATTTGTGAAAATTTACGGTGATGATTATAAATTTATTGCTGTTATGCCGACTCACGCTGTTGCACTCATAAGAACGAATAATTACGAAATGAATCAAGAGTCATGCGTTCTGAGGGCTTACGAGAGTCAAGAAAATATGAACTTAGCGCGAAAATTAATACTTGAATCCGAACATTTAATTACCGGAGGGGTTAGTGAGGATTTATATAGAGACTTATTCGAGCAAAGAATCAAAGACGGCAAAATAATATTTCAGTATGCAGAGAGATCATTTAAAAGCTGGGGATATAATAGAAATAAAATTATGCGGTTAAAATCAATACTTGCTGCGCGTTTTTCGCCGTTATCCAGACACGTTTGGAGACGCAAATATGAAGGTTCTCACGCAAGCCCTGAAAACGGACAAATTTATTTATTATGTGCGAGTGCATTTGCTTCAATGGATAATTACAAACTCGGCTATTATGCAAATAAGGCTTACAAATGGGGATATTTCACAGAATACAGACATTATGACGATATAGAAAATTTAATTTCACGCAAAGAATCAAATTCTATTTTGTGGGCGGGAAATCCTCTATCTTGGAGACATCCGGATTTAGCTGTGTTGCTGGCAAAAAATTTAAAGTCGCGTCAAATCCCGTTTCATTTGCGGATCATAGGCACAGGCGAAATGAGCGGGACACTTGCAAACCTCGTGAACGAATATAATTTACATGATTGTGTAGAACTATTGCCGACGATGACAACGAATCAAGTACGCGATTATATGGAACGTTCGCAAATTTATTTATTCACGTCTGACTCTGGTGAGGGCTGGGGAGCTGTACTTAATGAGTCAATGAATTCCGCGTGTGCTGTCGTTGCAGGCGAAAAAATAGGCTCTGTCCCTTATTTGATTAAAGACGGCGAGAACGGTTTAATCTTTCGCGATAAAAATTTAGCTGACTTGACAGAAAGAGTCACATATTTATTAGCGAACCCCGCAAAAATTTCCGAACTTGGCCGTGCAGCATATAAAACTATTTCCGAAGAATGGAGTCCGAAAATCGCCGCCGAAAGATTCATCAAGTTAGCCGACGCACTACAGCGCGAGAAGAAGCCCGTTGATTTATTCAGCGAAGGCCCGTGCAGTAAAGCTGAATTATTGCCCGACGACTGGTACACGAGGAAATAAATTTTTGTTTGCGGGATAAATTTTTTGGAATCTCGCAAATATTTCATCATAGAGACTCATTTTTTTGGGGTCTGGGATAGCTATAGAATCGCCAAATTTTATGATCTTGTCGCAGGCCTCGTAAATAGTCCTGAATGTTCCTGAACCTACAGCAGCAAGAATCGCCGCACCGATACAGCCTTGTTCAGAAATTTTATTTGTTATCACTATGCATTTAAGGACGTTAGCAATTATTTCACGAAATGCCGCACTCTTTGCCCCGCCTCCTGACACAATGACTTGTGAAAAATTTAATCCCATTCCCCTAAAAATTTCGAGAGTCTCGCGTTGTGCAAAAATTATTCCTTCCATTGCTGCGCGTATAAATTCTTTCTGTCCGTGATTCATGTTAAGTCCGAAAAAAATTGCTCGTGCTTGAGGGTCATTATATGGCGTTCTCTCTCCGTTGAGGTATGGCAGAAATAATAAATCTTTTGCGCCCGGTTCTGACTCTAGAGCTAAATTTGTCATGGTCTCATAGTCTTTAATGCCTAAAACTTTTTTAAGCCACTTGAGAGCGGCTCCCCCCGTTAAATTTGCGCCCATTAACAGCCATTGATTTTGTATTACATGACAGAAAGTGTTTGTGCGAAAATCTTTATCGTGCATGGGCTTATGTATTGCGCATAATAATTGACTCGCCGTGCCTATGTTGGAGATTAAAATATTTTCCCGTGCTCCGTTGCCGATTGCCTGAACGAGTGTATCTCCTCCGCCGTAAATTATTGATATTCCTTCGGGGAGACCGGTTAAGCGCGCACAAACTTTATTTAATTTTCCGGCCAAGTCAGAAGAGTTTTTGCAGGGAACGAAAATTTTTGGGTCGAGATTCAATTTTGCGATAACGTCATAAGCCCATTCATGTTTAATCACGTCAAAAAGTCCTGTTCCTGAAGCGTCAGATATTTCCGTGCCGATTTCCCCGCAAATTTTGAATCTTATATAATCTTTAGGGAGCATGACATATTTTATTTTCTCGTAATTTTCCGGTTCATTGTCCCGAATCCATATTAACGACGCAGCAAGAAAACCGGTACTGATTGAGTTAAATATTTTTTCGCGGTAATCGGGAGCAGTCCTCTCGATATAATTTATAGAATCTCTTGAACGTTGGTCAGCCCAGATAATAGCATTTCTGACGGGAGTAAAATTTTTGTCGAGCGCGATTAATCCGTGCATTTGTCCTGAAAAGCTCATAGCAGTTATAGAATTTTTCAGCGAGTTGAATTTACTTGCGAGTTCTGAAAGTGTTTCGCTCGTTTTTCTCCATAAGAAATTAATTTTTTGCTCGGCCCATGAAGAATTTTGCTTGATTATGTCATATTCACGTGAAGCAATGCCGAGAGTCTGCCCATTTTCGTCCATTAATAAAGATTTTACGCTTGATGTTCCCAAGTCAACGCCTATGAAGTAACGCATAAATTTATATCTCCGTTGTAATATTAAAATTTAGACTCTTAATGCCGCGAATATGTTTTAACGAGTCAATAAACTTTTGAATTTCGCAGGCTAGTCCCTTTGTGATTATACACTCAAGGCAGGAATCGTGATTCAAATGCACGTGAGTCGAGCAGATTATAATTTTTCCGCAGTCATGCTGTGCCGCCGTTAATTTGCTTGTGAGTTCGTGCAAGTGGTGATCATAAATTATAGTGATTGACGCGCAAATTTCTTTGTTGTCGGCCTTCCAGCGTTCTGACGAGATATAAGCGCGCATTAAATTCCGTACGGCCTCAGATCTGTTTGCACGATTTTCCGCGTAATAATCTGACTCGAACTCGTTTAATAAATTTTCCGGCACTGTGATACTGAATCTCACTAAATTTTCACTCGGCATCGTCATTTTTCTTGCGTTGAGTTTTTTTCTTGGGTGCGGGCGGGGTGTCTTCAATTGTAATTTCTTCCTCGCTGTATTGAACGTCGATAATTTCCGGGTCAATTTGTCCGCTTGCTTTAATTTCTCGGCCGGTTAAGTGCTTGTATAAATATTTTCCGCCGTAACCAAATATCGTACTCAAGAGTCCCCAGCCTAAGAGACCAAACAAGAACGACGGCAAAATGAACAGCACAAAATGTATAATCGTGAACACAAACCCGCCCAGACATAAGAACATTGGCGAAAAAGTTAATAATAATATTCCGCGCTCTTTAGTGTCTGAGTCCTGCCATAGCTTTATAACATCACTGAGTCCGCTTAAATATAGAGACGGCTTTATGAATCTTGCGAAATAGTCGCGTATTTTCTTGAAATTTATCGAGAACAAATTATATATTCCTCCTTCAATAAAGTATTTATTAATTATAATATCAGCGTGAAAAAATTTTAATTCAAGGAGGCGTTATTTATTCATGAAAAAATTTTTTGCGTTCGTCATAATTTTTGCTGGTTTATGCAGTAGTTCACGCGCGGAAGAATTTAATTATTATAACAATCCGCTCGAAATCAACAGGGAAAACAAAAATTTACACATAAGTTTTCAGGGCGCATTCAGGCAGTTGAACGAGAAAAATAAACCGGGAGATTATGTCGTTTTCTGCTTTATCGTGAGGTCAAAACAAGATATGATTATTTATGTCGAGGAGTCAGAAGCGTTTGACAGCAGCGGCACAAAATTTATAGAGCGTTGGGGCTGGAGGATTGGCCGTGAAAGGACTCGCGAGCGTGAAATTATCGCAGAAATTCCCATTAAAGCAGAATGTTACATAAAGATTCCGCCGTCAGACTCAGAAAAGCTGCCATTGATTTCACGAGTAAATTTCAGATTTAACGGTCAATGGTATCAATTCAGAGATATTCAAGTTCAAGATTGGCGCGAATGGGAAAGAATAAAACGCTATGAGGGCATTAAATAACGGCTGGTCTATAATTATTTATAAATTATAAATGGAGATGAAATATTTTATGAGAAAAATTTTTGCTGTAATTCTTGCTTTGATCGCGTTATCAAGTTCTGCGTTTGCTAATGACTTGAATCAATCTTTATTTCCGGAATATGAGCGTAATATTAACCGTGAGAAAATAAAATTTGATGACGGCTTGAAAATTGAGTTTCTCGGAGCTTATGTCTACAATGATGATGGAAATATTCACGTTATTTTTCTCGTTACGTCAGAGGTAAACACGACATTAAATACTTCGGCGGGACTTCTTTTCGATGACAGGGGCGGGCGGTTCTTCATTGAGAGCACGAGAATAGCCGGTTATCGTGTTGATAAACTTGATTTAATTGCAAATGTACCTGTTGTGTTATTGTTTGAATATCCGTCAGTCTACGAGAGAAAGTTACGCAATAAAGATTTACGCAGTATAGCGAGCGTGAAATTTACGATTAATAATCATGAACTCGAATACGAACGAATCCAGCTGCAAAATTGGGCTGCCTGCCTGAAAAAAATTAAACCTTACGGCTACTCAATGCGTGAATGGTTCTCGCGATAAAGTAATAAATAAAAGCTCCCGGCATTAATTCATACCGGGACAAAAATTTTTATTTCAAGACTGTTAGAATCTCATCCGAAAATCTCAAGCTGCGGCCAAGTTCGTAAAGTGCTTTGCGTAACTGTTCGGGTTGAGTCTTGATTATCGGTTTTTGCTGCTTTAATAGCTCGTAATATAAATTTTGCGCGTCATATAGACTCAAGTGCCAGTCAAATTTTTCGTTGAATAATTTAATAAGGCCGTTCAAGTCCTCCAGCGTGTCAATGTCGACTCCCTTGACGCAAATTAAAGTGAGAATATCGTTTATGCAGTCAATAAATGCGAATCTGATTCTATTCTCATCGGGTTTAATCTGCCAATATGCAGCGAGTTCAAAATCTCGTTTTATTCCGTCAGCGTCGGGGACATAATTTCCGAGTTTCTTAACAATTTCGGTTGTCAAAGTATATTCTGCAGCAGTCGTGATAATTGCGGGCGGTTTTGTTCCTAAGAGAGTCAAATATTCGAGTAATTGATCATAATCATCAACAATGCCCCGCAAGCTGTCTTCGAGTCTGTGAATATCCTGCTGTAAAAGCTCATAAATGACCCTGTGTCTTGCGTTCGACGGGATATTATTTAACGTAAACTGGTCATAGCCGAATTTGTCAAATAATAATTTCTCGTGGTCTGGACTCTCAAAAAGTGCCTGCAATTCCTGCGCGTTGACTTGTGAATCGGGTTTATATTCGCAAATTCCGCATGATATTAAGCTGCTTTCTTTCTTAGGGTGATTCTTGTGTACTGCAAAAATATAATCGCCTTCAACACCTGTAATTCTTGATTTAACGTGAACAGTGCCGGCCGAAAAATTTGCGATTTCACCGCCGAGTCTTTCAGCAGTGCCGGACATATCCCAGCAGCCTTCGGAAAATTCGGTTCTGTAGTCGCTCAATAGTG
>JAFSXS010000040.1 GCA_017443945.1 Synergistaceae bacterium | reverse complement strand
CCCTTAAACCCCCTCCCCACCCAGTAATCGCGATCCAGCAGTTAATAATCACATTCACAAATTAAAATCGTCGTCTCCTTCCCTGAATGACTGAACTGACTCGCGGGGTACAAACGCTTGATTATACTTTTTAGCGAACGAGTAAATTTCTGGCGGCTTAATGCTTTATGCCCGGACTTGTCGCACCATTCTTTATATTCCGCGTAAACACTCGTGATAAAGATTCTGTCATTCAATTTGTCCGGCAAAATCTCTTCACGGAAAAACGCATCAACGGGATCAATTATCTGCGTGAACTCGTCCATAATTTCGCTCTGTTCATTTGTGAGGGTGAACTCTAAAGACTGCATTAAAATTTTGTAGCCTCTGTAAGTCCAGTTAAAAATTCCGGGTAATTCTTTAATAAGAGTGTCATACAAATTTTTGTCAGCTTCGGAGCCTTCAAATGTGCGGTTAAAATTTATGAAAATTATGCGCCTGAGAAAACCTTTAGTCGAGTCGTTCGAGTTAATAAATTTATTGCAGGCGAACACCATTTTTGCGCGCGGAGCAAACTCGATAAAATCCTGACCCTTATAGCACGCTGAAATTTGGTCTCCTGCGACAATGGATTTAAAACGGGCTTCAGCACTCTTAATATTTGTCTCGGTCTCATTGGCAAAGTTCACGAGTGAATGCAATAATCTTATCGGTTCAAACTGTCCATCCAGGTTAGAAATTTCAACAGTGGAGCAATTCTCAGCGCCAAAAACTTGTCTGAGCACATTAATAAAAACGCTTTTCCCGTTACTGCCGTCCCCCATCAAGAAAAAACATTTTTGCAGCCGGCAATCTGGAAATAAAATATATCCGGCCAATTCTTGTAATAATTGCATTTTCTGAGTGTCATTATTCATGATCTCCGAGATAAATTTATCCCAACGCGGGCATTTTGCGAACGGTTCATAATTATAAGCCATTTGGATTGACGACAAATAAGACTCGTCATGAGGTTTGAGCTCGCCTGTTTGTAAATCGAGAATGCCGTTTTTGAAGTTCACGATATTTAATTTATTGAACTCATACTCGCAAGTTATCTGTGAGCGCAAATAACGCAAGAGACTCCCGAATTTCTGGCCGGTTGAAAATCTTCCTAGCTCGCGGCTAAAATATTTTGAAATCGCATTATCGGAACGCAAACGCCAAGCGCCTGACTCATATTCATAAAAGCCGACTTTTTCGACAAATTTTAATTTATATTTCTTGAGGACGGATTCAATTATGAGACTTTCTGCCGGACATTTAGTAGCGATTAATTTAACGGCCTTCAACCAGTCTGGTGAAAACTGTCCGCACGAGTCAAATAATTCTGCTAAATCTGCTGAATCGACATAACGTGCTGCCTGACATACAAAATTTTTAAATTCTTTGCGGTCGGTGATTCTTTGACCCAGCTGCGTTATGCCTGAGTGCGCGTTTTTCACGAGTAAATATAAATCTCCGTTATCGCAATAATAATCGCTGACATCTTTAATGCCTGTTGGGAGTTCGCCGCAGACGAAATTAATTCTATTAGCGAACATCATTTTACACATTGCGAGTGTGAAATTATTTCCGGCGGAGTCATTATCAAAGCAAATAAAGACTTGTTCAATTTCGGAAGAACGCGCGATATCGATTATTTCTTGATTACTGCGTTTGTTGAAGTAACCTCCGATAGGGCTCAAGCATTTAAATCCGCACTGTTCAAAGCTCATGACATCGAACGCGCCTTCAGCAATGACTAAAATTTTTTCAATGTCGAGATTATATTTTTCCTGCGCCATTTGTGATAAGTGCTGCATTAATTTTCTATGAGCATGAGTAAGAGTGTGGAGACCCCAAGGGATATTTTCATTATAGCTATCAAGGGGAGCTTTCTTATATTTTGCGCGTGTTTTATCAGGAGGAGTATGCCTATCACGACCCGCGTAATAGGCAGTGTAACCGTTCTTAAAATATGGGATTGTTAAGCGCTCTTCTTGAGAGTCATAGCCTAACTTTAGCCGTTCTATTGTATCACAGTTTATTTTTCTGCTCGATAAATATTCGAGATCTTCGGGGCGCAAATGTTCGTGCCAGTATTGAATTTTTGCATTTAATTTTTCGGTGTAATCGATCCAGCTTTGATTATTAATTTTTTCGTCGGGGTCATAATAACCAGTGATGCCGGCCAGATATTTTATTGCGAGTCCTTTGTCGCCGTCAAACATGGAGTGTGCGCACAAGTCTATAACATCGCCAAATAATCCCGTCTTGAAGTCTTTAAAAGTGTTTTCATGGACTATCAAAGCGGTTTTATTTTCGCTGCCTGGCGCCATTGAGATTGTGCGGTCTCCGTCTTTATTGATTGGCCAGTTTAAATTATTGTGCGCGAAATCTAGGCATGTTATGTGATCTTTAATGAATTGGATCTTGTTGGACTTCATGATTTATCACCTTTTTTGCTGCCTTGATAACAATTTTTCTTTGTCCCAAAATCTTGCGCCGTCTACGATTTTATCTGCCGGATAAATTCCCTGTTCGTGTAATAATAAAAATTTTTCGGGCGATATATTCAAGAATGCCGCCGATTGAGTCCAGTTTAAATATTTACTCACAGTTAATCCCTTCTTTCTTGCAATAATGCGACATTTCGCGCGTGATATACCAATGAGCTTTTATCAGATCATTTATATAATCCTTGCCGGTTTTCTTGCTTGCACGTGCGATATATTTTATGACATTGCCGAGATTAAAATTTAACTCGAACGCGTCAATAAAGTCAATTGCTTCAAATTTTCCGTCTCCTGATTTATAATAGTCAGGACTGTTATTTTTTTGCTTTTGTTGTTCGTAATATTGTAAATGTTCCTCTGCTACATTCATAATACAAAATCTCTCCTTCAATAAATGACGGGTAGGGGAAAAGCCCCCGCCCAATTTTTTATTAGTTGAACAGTGTCAAATCAGTTAATTTCTTGTACCGGTTGCAGATAATGTCGCAGTAGTCCGGAGAAATTTCCATCATGAGACAAGTTCTGTTTACCATTTCGCACGCAATTAAAGTTGTCCCTGAGCCTCCGAAGCAGTCTAGAATAATATCATTTTCTT
>JAFSXS010000039.1 GCA_017443945.1 Synergistaceae bacterium | reverse complement strand
CTTAGCTGGAATCATAGCTATTACACTTGAATATCTGTAAAAAGTTTTTCATGTTTGCGACTCAAATTATATTCGCGCGATAAAATTAACTGCACTTAGCTGGAATTATAGCTATTACACTTGAATATCTGTAAAAAGTTTTTCATGTTTGCGACTCAAATTATATTCGCGCGATAAAATTAACTGCATAGTAATAAATCAAGTTTGTTACGTAATATTTATTGCGATAAAAAATTTTTCTGCCTCGTGAGAACTTATTATCACTGTGAAAATTTAACTTTTTTGTAGTTGCAAATGTAGTTGTAAAATATTCTTTTCGGAAAATAATGAATCTTGACGAAAAAATTATATCACAAAATTTTTCAGCATATTACAGCATTGTTAAATTTAATTCTGCAAAATAAAATTAGCTCAATAAAATATTTTAACGAAGGGAATGACAAATTATATTCAGATCTTCACGAATAATGCTGCCTGATGTAAAAGATTTATCAAAATGGGCGGTAATAGCCTGCGATCAATTCACTTCACAGCCCGACTACTGGGACAACGTGAAAGAAATCGCCGGTGACTCTCCTTCTGCATATAATCTGATTCTGCCTGAAGCACTCTTAAATGACTCAGGCCCGGACAAAATCGCACAAATAAATTCTGCAATGGAAGATTATTTACGCAAAGAATTATTTACGTTATACAGAAATTCATATATTTATGTCGAGCGCAAATTAATTGACGGTTCAACAAGGCGCGGAATTGTTGGTGTCATCGATCTCGAAGAATATGACTACAAGCCCGGCTCAACTTCTTTAATACGTGCAACAGAACAGACAGTAACAGAACGAATCCCCCCGCGCAAAAAAGTCCGCGAAAATGCCCCGATTGAATTATCTCACGTTATATTATTATGCGACGACGAACAGAAAAATTTAATCGAGCCTCTAACTATCACGAAACACAGCATGAAAAAATTGTACGACTTCGATTTAATGCTCGGAGGCGGAAATATTAAAGGCTGGCTAGTCAACGGAGATCACGCGCGGGCATTCAACACGAGAATGTCAGCATACATAAAGCGCAAGAGACAGGAATTATCGCTAATTTTCGCAGTAGGAGACGGCAATCACTCACTAGCGGCGGCCAAAGCATGTTACGAGTCAATAAATGACAGAATGCACCCTTCACGTTATGCAATGGTAGAACTCGAAAATATTCATGATGACGCGCTGAAATTTGAGCCCATTCACAGACTCGTAAAAAATTTTAATCCCGTTGAATTAATTGACTCGATTAATAGCGAAATCTGCACGCAAAATATAAAAGATTCTTGGCCGATAAATTTTTATTCAGGCGATAAGAACGGGACAATTTACATAAATAAATCTCTGGGTGCATCGCCGTTAATTGTCCTGCAAAAATATTTAGACTCTAAAGATTTCGAGATTGATTACATTCACGATATAGAGGCGCTCAAGAAATTATCAAGCGAGTCAAATAATACCGGTTTCGAGCTCCCTCCGTTTGATGAGAAGGCAAAAAGCGAATTTTTCCGGGTAATTTCTGAGTCTGGGGTCTTGCCGCGAAAAACTTTCTCGATGGGTCATGCGCAGGAAAAAAGATATTATCTTGAGGCGAGGCGCATTAAATGATAAAAATTTTTGCGGATCTTGCATTACTGTATTGCGCGTTTTTCTGGGGGGTTAGCTTTGTCAGCATGAAAATTTTAGTGAGCTTTTATCCGACCTGCTGGCTGTTGTTCATCAGATTTGCGTCTGCGTCCGTAATGGTGTACATATTTTTTCATAAGCGCATAAATAAATCATTCACAAAAGTTTTTAAAGACGGCTTCATACTAGGGGCATTATTATTTTTTGCGCTGATGACTCAAACTGTCGGGCTGAACTATATCGGCGGGGGGCGGTCTGCGTTTATTTCGGCAATTTACGTGTTAATGGTGCCGCTTATGATATGGGCAATGAGAAAAATTTTCCCCGGCTGGCTCACGATTTGGGCGGCTGTCTTGTGTGTTGCCGGAATGTATTTATTAATGGGAGAAGAAAATATTTCAGGCTCGTATTATATCGGCGATTTATTGACTATTTTGTGCGCGTTTACATTTGCGATTCAAGTTATATCTATAAGCAGTTACACGAAAGAATGCGACCCCGTTGTATTAAGTTTTGCAGAATTTATAACGCTGTCGGGACTCGCTTTTGTGTGTTCATTAATATTCGAGACAAGGACGGAGCTAATAAATATTGAGAGTCTGCCGGAAATGATATTTACTGCAACATTTTGCACGTTCGGATGTTATATGCTTCAGATTTGCGCGCAGAAATACGCAGAACCGAGTCACGCAACTATTATAATGAGTCTTGAGTCAGTTTTCGGCCTAGTCAGCAGTATTATTTTTCTGGGCGAGTCTATCACGTTCAGGGCGTTAATAGGCTGCATATTAATTTTTACGGCTGTGATGGTCTCCGAGCTTGAACCGTTTTTGAGGCTCAAGAGGTGAAAATTTTTTGACGGCGTTTCTTAGAAATACAAATTGGCTGCTAATTTTTTCGCTCGTAATAGGCTCTTCTGTCCTTGCTGTGTTGGGAGATTCTGTCGGCTCTAAGTACGGAAAAAAACGCATTTCACTTTTCGGACTCAGACCCAAGCACACAAGCAGATTAATAACGGCCTTGACTGGTGCATTAATAGCGGTCGGGATTCTCACAATAACGTCTGCAATTTCACGTGATGTCCGGACGGCTTTATTCGGCATGAAATTATTGCGTCAAGAGATGTATAAATTACAATTTCAATTATCGCAGAGTGAAAACAACGCCGAACAAATGAGAGCTAATCTCGCAGAAGCATCCGCAAGTTTGGATTTAACCGGCTTTGAACTCGACACAATAAGAAATGAAACAGTCATACTCGAACAGCAGAAAAAAGAATTAGAAGCCTCATTACGAGTCATGCGCGAAGAATCAGAGAGTCTCAAACGCGAAATAAAATCTCTCAAGAGTGAAACTGTTGCGATAAATGCAAATTTTTTACTCGGCCAGACAGCTTTTGAACCCGGTTTAACTCCTGATGAAATAATTGCCGGCCTGAAT
Source organism: Synergistaceae bacterium (assembly GCA_017443945.1). NCBI lineage: Bacteria > Thermotogati > Synergistota > Synergistia > Synergistales > Synergistaceae > Synergistaceae bacterium. The sequence continues at coordinate 22,897 of JAFSXS010000039.1, read as the reverse complement.
CAATTAAAACGTGAAGTCAGACTTGAAGCTCTCGAAAAAATTTCTAATCAGTCATTCAGCAATCTTAGAGACGTTCAACTTGAATTTGACTCGGAGGAAGAAGCAAAATTAATTATTTCCCTCGCAAGCTCTGACATTCGGCAATATGTGCGCGCGTTATCTGCTGAAAATTACACGATCGGTGAGAACTCAAAACTTTTAGTACGCTATGAGACAGGAACAAGCATAATTATTTACCCTGAAGGCACGCCCGTTTACAGAAAATTTTTCATGAACGACCGAGCGAACTCAAGCACTACAGCTGAAGGAATATTACACACTTTTTTGCGAGAACTCAAGAATAACGCCATCAAAAACGGAATTTTGCCGGAACCTTCAACAAACAATGTCGGGACTCTTGACGGGGAATTATTTTTTGCGGCTGTCGATACTTTGAGCAGGATAACCGGCCCGGTGATTATTAACGCAATCGCATCGCAGGACATTTACACAGAAGGTCCAGTCATAATTAATATTTTATTCGAGGAGTAAAATTTTATGACTCACGTAATAATTTATACAGACGGAGGAGCGTCCCCTAATCCCGGACTCGGAGGCTGGGCAGCTGTGTTATATTCGCCTGAACACGGTAAAACGCGCGAAATTTACGGTGCTGAACCCGACACAACTAATAACAGAATGGAATTAACTGCGGCAATTATGGCATTGAAAACTTTAAAATTTCCCTGTGAAGTCGATTTGCACACTGACTCGGCTTATTTGCAGAACGCATTTGTCAAAGGCTGGCTACGAAATTGGCAGCGTAAAAATTGGCGTACATCAACGGGCGGTGAAGTCTTGAATCAAGATTTATGGCAGGAATTAATTTCACTCACTAAGACTCATAAAGTTAACTGGCACTGGGTGAAGGGGCATTCAGACGACGAAATTAATAACAGGTGCGACGAACTTGTCAGGCTTGCGCGCGATGAATTTATTTGATATTTTATTACACTTTTTATGGCCTGTGAGCTGTCCTATTTGTGAGCGTCCGGGCGTTTTTATCTGCGATTCATGCATTGAGTCGCTTTTCTGGGAGGAGTCAATTACTAGAGAACTTGAAAATTTGATTGTTTATTCGGCTGCTTATTATCACACTGACATAGATAAAATTATTCTCGCGTTCAAATATTCCGGTTTAAAATCTTTATGCCGTCCGATCGGGCGTGTAATGGGAAAATTTTTGCGTCGTCCTGAAGAAATTGATTATTTGCTGCCCGTTCCCTTGCATATTAACAGCACAAGAAAATATAATCAGGCTTACGAAATTGCGCGGGGCTTAGGCGATTCTTGGGGGATAAAAGTTTTTCAGGCGGCTTCATGGTCCCGCGAGATTCCGACTCGTGCAGGGATGAACGCTCAAGAGAGACAGAAACTCGCGAAAGATTCATTTATAATTACAAGCGGCATAAAAAATTTAAGAATTGCTCTTGTTGATGATGTCTGCACGACGGGAATAACTTTAATGAGGCTCGCGGAAGTTTGCAGGGATTCGGGCGCAAAAGTTGATTACGCTTATACACTCGCGACAGTGAGCGGAATATAAATTTTTAGGGGGAAATAAAATTTTGCAATCGCCTTCAATGATAAAACATGCAGTAAAGATGATGGCCGGGACATTATTAAGCCGGATATTAGGACTCGCGCGTGAAATTCTTGTAGCTGCATATTTCGGAGCAACACGCAGCATGGACGCATTTAATGTAGCATATACACTTTCAAATTTGGCCAGACAATTATTAGCAGAAGGTGCATTATCAGCGGCATTTGTTCCGGTATTTTCGCAGGCATTGACAAAGAGTCGTGAAAAGGCTCTTGCGCTCGCACGTGGAACAATGACAGTTTTATTATTTGCCGCAAGTTTTGTAGTAATTCTCGGAGTTGTCGGCGCGCCTTGGCTGGTAAATATAATGGCTCCCGGTTTTGATGAAGCAAATCACGCATTAGCAACTGGTTTGACTCGCTGGATGTTCCCATTTTTGATATTTATCTCGCTGGAAGCTCTTACAATGGGCGAACTTAACAGCATGGGATCATTTTTTATTCCGGCGTTGTCTCCTGCGTGTAGTAATTTAGTATTTATTATTACAGCACCATTTTTCGCGGGATATTTCGGGGTTTACGGACTTGCGCTTTCAGTTTTGTGCGGAGGATTTGCGCATTTTTTGACTCAATGGTTATGGGGATTCAGAATGAAAGCTGTATTATATCCGACGAGGCCGAATTTTGCGGATCCTGATTTAAGGCGAATCATGAAATTATTTCTTCCTTATGCTGCCGGACTCTCGTTAAATCAAGTGAATCCCGTTATAAGCCGTATGCTTGGATCTTTCCTGCAAGAAGGAAGTATTTCAGTCTTGAATTATTCGAATAGAATTTTGCAGTTACCATTAGGATTATTTGTTATTGCGATTTCTCAAGCTGTGTTGCCTCAATTATCGCGTGCAAGTAATGACGATGAATTTATCGAGACTCTAAGGCAGGCTATAAGATTCGCGTTATTTGTTGTTTTACCTGCGTCGTTGGGAGTAATTTTAATTTCGCGTGAATTTGTGCATATTGTATTTGTGCGTGGCGAGTTTAATAATTGGGCGTGGTCTGCAACTTCTTCATGTCTTGCTTTGAGTATGCTGGGTTTGCCTGGAATGGCTTGTTCTACGGTTGTAATGCGTGCTTTATATGCGTTGTCAATGCCGCGTGAGGCGTTCAAGGTTACAAGTTTCAGCGTAATATCGACTGCAATTTTTTCGTTGATATTGATTTATCCGATGAGTTATAACGGTCTTGCGCTTGCTCCGGGGATAGCTTTTACGTTGTCGGGTCTGCTGGGGTTATATTATGTGCGCAAAAAGTTAGGTAAATCTTTAGGAATAATTAACGGGAAAATTTTAGCGAAATATGTTGCTGCGTTAATAGTTGCTGCTGTTGTTGTATATGCATATAAATTTTTATGGGCGTATAGTCCTGAGTCAAGATTATTTGTTCGTGCTTTATGGTGCTTAGGCGTGATTGCTTTGTGTGCAGTGAGTTATTTTGCGGCGGCTATAGTGATGAAATTTGAAGAGTGGCATTTATTGAGACAGGCATTTGGGCGCAAGAAATCAAGTGTGCTGCTATAGATAAATTCACTCTTGACGGCAAATTACAGACAGTGTATAAATTTATCAATCATAATACTAATTAAATAAGGAGGCATTCTCGCATGAAAAAGTTTTTACTATTTCTGAGTGTTATATTTGTTGTGTCGTGTGCTTGTGCTGCGTTTGCTGACGATTACTGGAACGATTCTATTTACGCTGCGATCGAGAAACAAGTCAAAGCTAATGTCCCGACATTCCCTAACGTCGATTTTGTAGTAACTGACTCGAAATATTCTGCTCTCGTCTCTGACATGGAAGAAGAATATTTTATCACCGACGGCAAAGAAGGTCATATCAGGAAGACTCAAACCGTTAAAGATTTCACAAAAGCTATTCAGGCAGCTATTGACGACGCTAATAAATCAGGAGGCGGCCGAGTCGTAGTTCCTGCACAAAAAGGAGCTTCACGGGCGAATCCTACCATTTATTACACCGGTTCAATCGAAATCAAGAGTAACGTAAATCTTCATCTTGAAGAAGGCACCGAGCTTCGTTTTGTGCGTAATATCTCGAATAAATATTATCCCGTCGTATTAACAAGTTTTGAGGGCAACGACACTTATAATTATGCGTCTCCAGTTCGGGCATTCCACGCGAAAAATATTGCTCTGACAGGTAAAGGCACGTTAAACCCTCAAGCAGATTTATTTAACTGGCAGGGCTGGAAAAATGGCGTAAACGGTTTCGAGAAGCAATCTAAAGTTGTTGACGTTCTCGTTAAAGAATGGAGCGACAAAGCATACCCCATCGAGAGAAGATTATTAAATGACGGTGTAACTCCTCTTCCTGATAAGATTCCTACAATGGCTATAAACTGGGAAAATATTGAGGAAATTACATATATTGACACTCCTAAAGACGTTACTCCGTTAAGATCTTTGTTGAGGCCATGCACGTTTGAACCTTACGCCTGCGAAAATATTTTAATCGAGGATATTCGCATAATTAATTCGCCAATGTGGGAAGTTCACCCGTTAAGATGCAGAAATATTTTAATTCGCGGACTCGAAATTGACTCTCACGGACATAACAACGACGGCATTAACCCAGAGTCGACTCATTATGTGATAATCGAAAATTGTTCATTCAGCACCGGTGATGACTGCATTGCAATTAAATCAGGCAAGAACAGAGACGGCTATAATCGCGGCAAAGTCGGCGGAGAATCTTGCGGAAATATCATAATCAGAAATTGCGTTTTTGCTGACGGACACGGCGGAGTTACTTGCGGATCTGAATGCACCGGAGGAATCAGCAACGTTTTTGCGCATGATAACCACTTTGACAGCTTAGAATTGCAGCAGGTTTTACGCTTCAAGACTAATTCATACAGAGGCGGGCTCATCGAAAATATTTATTTCCGAAATAATACTGTTGCAGCGTGTTCAAATGCTTTAATGTACGGCGAGACTCAATATACTTTAGGATCAGCGCAGGACAAAGAGGGCGATTTAGGGCCTTATACTCCGCAGTTAAAGGGAGTCTACATGTCAAATATCACAGCAGGAAAACCAGACGCACCCGTTAAAGCAAAGAACGCTATTTTATGGAAGGCCTACGAGCGCGCACCCATGACTAATATCAAGGTCAAAGATGTTACGGTTTACGGAGTCCAGAACGCTATAACTTTATTGAACGTCAAAAATTTCGAGCTTCACAACGTCAAAATTAGTCTTCTCTCGGATCCTGCAAAACTTGTAACCTACAACACAGAAGTAATTAATATCAGTGATGTAAAAATTTCTGCAAACGGTAAGACTTACGATTTACACGAGGGCACGCGAGTCAACATGCCTGACGATTTCGACAAGTCAAAGCACGTTACATTAACAGGAATTATTACAACGAAGGACTCAATTTTTGCAGAGGGTAAAGGCTCAGTAAATGCGTTCTTAGATCGCGGGACTCTTGAACCCGGCAATAAAGCACCTGTTATCACTCCTTTTGCTGCTGAAGTTAAGAAAGCCGGCGAGGATAAATACTCCTTCAGCGTAAATATTTCTCTTGCTGATAAACCCGACTATCAATACGCTTATAGACCCGACACAGAAGCAGATAACATGAACAGAGGCAATCACATTTTGTCAATTGTCGCAACAGGTCAGCCCTACGACCAAAACACTTGGAATTATAACGTAAGGTGCAAAGCGGATTAATGAATTAAAATTTTTATGGCTCTTCGTCAAATGGCGCAAGAGTCATTTTTTATTCGTTGATAGTGTTCACAAAATCATTTAAAATATTTTCACGTCTCTAATATCCTGTACAAAATCGAAAGGAAGAATAAATTAATCATGAGCTTGAAGGATTACGAATTTTGGTTTATCGTAGGAAGCCAATATCTTTACGGCCCTGAAGTTTTGCAGACGGTTGCAGAACGCGCGCAGGAAATGACCGACAAATTAAACGCGTCCGGGAATCTTCCGTGCAAAGTCGTCTACAAGGTTACGGCCAAGACAAACGCAGAAATCACTGACACAATTCGCAACGCAAACCACGACGAAAAATGTGCAGGCATTATTACATGGTGTCATACGTTCAGCCCGTCAAAAATGTGGATTAATGGACTCGTCAGCCTCCAAAAGCCTTGGTGCCACTTCGCAACGCAATATAACCGCGAGATTCCAAATGAAGAAATTGATATGGATTTCATGAATTTGAATCAGGCAGCACACGGAGACAGGGAACACGGTTTTATCGGCGCAAGACTCAGAACTCCCAGAAAAGTTATCGTCGGTTACTGGCAGGACGCAGACGTTCAGAAGAAAATAGGCAAATGGATGAGAGCGGCGGCCGGTGCAATGTTTTCACGAAATCTGAAAGTTATGCGTTTTGGCGATAATATGCGTGAAGTTGCAGTTACTGAAGGCGACAAAGTAGAAGTACAGGCAAAACTCGGCTGGCAGGTTAATACATGGTCAGTCGGTGAACTTGCACAAACAATCAATTCCGTTAAAGACTCTGAAGTCGACGCACTCATGAAAGAATATGAATCGCTTTATGACATCGCAACAGATAATATCGAGTCGATTCGTTATCAGGCACGAGAGGAAATTGCAATGAAAAAAATGCTTGATCGTGAAGGCTGCTGTGCGTTCTCTAACACGTTTGAAAATCTTTACGAAATGAAGCAGTTACCAGGAATAGCGACTCAGCATTTATTAGCCTCTGGTTATGGCTATGGTGCAGAAGGAGACTGGAAGACGGCAGCAATGACAGCAATTATAAAATTTATGACTCAGGGTCAGCAGGGCGGTACAGCATTTATGGAGGATTACACCTATCATCTTGGATCCGACAGCAAATACAGTTTAGGTGCTCACATGCTCGAAGTTTGTCCGTCAATAGCAGCAGCAAAGCCAAGAATCGAAGTACATCATCTCGGAATCGGCGGAAAAGAAGATCCAGCGCGTTTAGTCTTTGAGGGACATAAAGGAAAAGCAATCGTCGTCAGTCTTATTGATATGGGCGGAAGATTAAGACTCATTTGTCAAGATATTGAATGTGTCAAACCTATTATGAGTATGCCAAATTTACCGGTTGCTCGCGTTATGTGGCAGGCAATGCCGAATCTAAAAACGGGCGTTGAATGCTGGATTATTGCAGGCGGTGCACATCATACAGTTTTGAGCTATGACGTTGACGCGGAACAAATGCGGGACTGGGCGCGCATAATGGACATTGAATTTGTACATATCGGCAAGGACACTACGACAGAGAGTCTCGAACACGATTTATTTTTGTCAGATATTGCGTGGAAGCTGAAATAATCATGATGCTGGAAAAATTACGTCAAGAAGTCTATCGCGCAAATATGGAGCTGCCCGAAAAAAATTTAGTCGTCTACACATGGGGCAATGTCTCAGGAATCGACCGCGAGAAAGGTTTAATCGTAATCAAGCCTTCAGGAGTCGAATATGATGACTTAACGCCTGAAAATCTCGTAGTTGTCGACCTGAATAATAATATCGTCGAGGGAGATTTAAACCCTTCATCGGACACAAAGACTCATGTTGAGTTATATAAAACTTTCCCTGAAATCGGCGGAATAGTTCACACCCATAGCCCTCACGCAGTAGGATGGGCACAAGCCGGGCGCGATATTCCGTGTTATGGGACGACTCAGGCAGATTATTTTTACGGCTCTGTACCATGTACTAGAAATTTAACTGCTCAAGAAGTCGACGAGGATTACGAGTTAAACACTGGAAAGGTTATCGCTGAAATTTTCCGTGAAAGAAATTTAGACCCTCTTGCAGTTCCCGGTGTTATTTGCCGTTGTCATGGGCCGTTCACGTGGGGGAAGACTCCGGCAAAAGCAGTTTATCACGCTGTAGTCCTTGAAGAAGTCGCGAAAATGGCAATGTACACAATCACGGTAGACGCTCAAGCAAAACCGGCACCGCAATATGTATTAGACAAGCACTATTTACGCAAGCACGGCCCGAACGCTTATTACGGTCAAGGAAATTAAATTTTGGCGGCTCATTATTGAAAATTTGATTATATTCTCCTCTGATGTGATGAAATTATAATAAAGACTTCAGACTCAGAGGAGAAAATTTTTGTTGATTAGCGTTTGTTCCTAATTGTTATATGTATTATAGGCAGTAAGAATATTAACGGAAATATCCCGGCATTACAGCCTGAACTTGAACCTCTTGGAATATTAGTATCGTCAGAGTCTGTATCTGTATCTTCATCGCCGGCACTTATGGTATTGATAATGTCGCGTCCTGAAAAATTTAATGCAAGTAAAGGCGTTATTAACTGTCTCTGTTCACTTAACGGATCATTAACTGCGCTTACTGGTGTTGCATCAGGACTAATTATTATTGTAGTACGGTCAGACGATGTATATTCAATTGCGCCGTCTATTATTCCATCTTTAGCAAAATCAACCCATATATTTTGAGTGAGAGCGCGTATTCCCTGTCCTTGTGTACTGTTCAGAAAATCAGCCGGAATTAATACGCTTGGAAGATCAAAAACGAATGGGAGCTCGACTTCATGACATGCTAAATATGGATCAGCTGTAGGAATATTCCAGTAATACATGTATGTTTTGCCAGTTCTGGCAGGTGATGAAGCCATTTGTATAGCAGGGACTCTGAAAAGTAATTCATTTATAAATTCTGTATATGCCCAGACCGGTGCAACATCTCCCTGAAGAGTAATGAAATTTTCTGCAGCGTTAACCATTGATTCCCCGTAGTCAGGTATTTGGCTCATTGCGTCGGTGAGCTGATTATAAGCTGAAGCCACGTAATTACTATATACATCAAGACTGCCTATAGCTCCCAAGAAATAACGCGCTTCATCAGCATTAGAGCCGATTAGAATATCATATTTACCTGCGTTTGCTGCAAAAGCTGCGTAAACATCTTCAGATAATGTTATGCCGTCACGCTCCGGGAAATTCAATGCGCCGTCAAGTTTTGCTGCAGCGTTTTGTAGATCTTGCGAAGTAAGAGTCATTAATCCGGTCATGTTTGTTTTTCCTGTCAGTGCGAGAAGTTTTTTTGCAAGTTGTGTCGCGTCCTCTGCTGTATTCTTTCTAGCCATTGACATTGAGACAGAACCGCTTTCTAGTATAGCCCTCTGAAAGAGTCCTTGTGCTTCCGGAATTGTCATTAACAATGAAACTAAAGCCGCTCCGGATGAATGCCCGAACACTGTTATATTATCAGGGTCTCCGCCGAACGCAGCTATATTAGCTTTCAACCATTTAAGACTCTGCAAAACGTCAAGTATTCCTAAATTTCCGCTCTCTGCAAAATTTTCGCCGCCGCTTACCTCAGAAAAATCGATAAATCCCATAATACCAAGTCTATAACCGACAGCCACGACCATAATATCAGGATTATCAGCAGCTAATTTATGTCCGCTCCATTCAGGTCTGCCAGTCCCGTTATATCTGAATGATCCTCCGTGAACCCATACCATAACAGGACGAGGAGCAGCTTTATCATCGCTGGCCTTCCAGACATTGAGATATAGACAGTCTTCATCTTGAGGCATGAGAGAAGCAGGATTATTATCAGACACTATCTGTATCGGCATTGCTGAAAATTTATCGGCGTCAAATATTTCTGTGCTCGCGTCGGGTGCTTGAGGTGCCTTCCATCTAAGAGAGCCCGATGGAGATTTTGCATAAGGAACACCAAGCCACGTAATGACATTATCAGAAGATAAGACCCCGTTAAATGTTCCGTTATTGCAGACCGCAGAAATTTTATCAGCAGCACTGCACGAACCGCACATAATTAACAGCATAATACATACAAAAAATTTCTTCATACAAAAGTTTTCCTTTCTTATAATATAATTCACGAAAAAGTATAATAGCAAATCTTTCAATCTCTTTTCAAGCTCTTTACTATACAAGCTGTCCGATTATGGGAGGCTCATTTTTTTGTGTGTTATGAATCAAATCAGCCATTTACGAAATTGAAATTTATTATAGTTTGTTGTAGCATTTATTTATCTCAATAAATTACATTGCTTCAAAATTTTATATTAATATGGAGGGAAATTTTTTCATGAAGAAAGTATTGTTTCTCACCCTTGCGCTTGTAATGATTATTTGTGTATCGTCAGCAAGTGCAAAAGATGTTGTTATTGCGTTCTCTCAGATTGGCCAAGAGTCAGACTGGCGCACAGCAAACACTGATGATTTACGTTCGGCAATCGAGAATCACCCGGGCTGGAAACTCGTTTATGATGACGGGCAGCAGAAACAGGAGAATCAGATCAAAGCACTCCGCAATTTTATTACTCAAGGCGTAGATTATATTCTCTTCACGGGCGTTGTCTCAACTGGATGGGATGAAGTTCTCAAAGAAGTTAACGAGGCAGAAATACCCCTCCTCCTTGTTGACAGGCTCCCTGACTGCGCAGACAAAATTGACTACGTTGCAGCATTCGGCGGAGATTTCGTCGAGGAAGGAAGAAGACAAGTTGCTTGGGTCGGCGAATATTTGAAGAGTATCGGACGCGGCAATGAAGACGTGAATATCGTCATCATGGAAGGCACAACAGGAGCAAGCGCGCAGACAGGACGCACAGAAGGAAATCTTAAAGCGTTGAAGGAATATCCGCATTTAAAACTTGTCGGCCAGCAGTCAGGAAATTTCACAAGAGCTGAAGGTCAGGCAGTTATGGAGAGCTGGTTAAAGTCAATTCCGAAAATTGATGTTCTTATCGCACAAAATGATGACATGGCACTCGGAGCAATTGACGCAATCAAGGCAGCCGGCAAAGTTCCCGGAAAAGATATTATTATCGTAGGTTGTGACTCAGTAAAGGCAGCTTTTGACGCTATCGTCGCGGGCGAAATGAACTGCACAGTAGAATGCACACCACTTTATGGCGCGTTTGTTGTTCCTACAATTGAGGCTCTTGAGCGCGGAGAAAAATTCAGCAGAACCGTTATTCATCCTGAAGAAGGCGTTTTCGATATGAACGGCGGAATCAATCTCGGCACAGTTACATCAGTTAAGGCCGCTGACGTAATTTCACAGCGCAGATATTAATATAACATTAGGAAGGAATCTATAATCATGAAGAAAAAATTAATCGCGTCAATTCTCGCAGCAACGATGATATTTGCTACAGCTCCCGCAATTTTTGCAGCACCCATTAAAATTGGTATCTCGATTTGGAGCTCAACAGATACGCTCGGCAGTGAGTGCAAAAGAATTATCGACGAAGCAGCAAAGGTTTTAGGCGTTGAGACTCAATGGGTAGATCAGGCTCATATTTCCGAACAGGTAACGGCCAGCGCAGAAACTTTAGCTCTTGCAGGGTGCGACGGAATTATTATCTGCAACAGTGCAAGTGCTGAAATGGGATCGGTAATCAAAACTTGCGATGAGAACGAAGTTTATGTTGCTCAGTTCTTCAGAGTCATTGACAAAGACGCTAACCCCGACGAATACAAACAGGCTTGCGAGTCAAAATATTATGTCGGTGCAGTACATGAGTCAGAGTTCGACAACGGCAAAAATTTAGTTCTCATTCTTGCAGGACAAAAAGGCTGCCGCAAAATCGGTCTTGAAGGCTGGGAACCCGGCGACGCAACATTTTTAGGACGCTGGGCAGGTTATAAGGCCGGAGTCGAGGCTTGGAACGCAGAACATCCTAATGACAAAGTTGTCTTGCTCGATCCTCAATACGGACGCACAACAACTGACACAGGACGCGCAACAGCAGAAGCAATTATCGACGCAAACCCGGATATTGATGCTCTTATCGTTGCAGGCGGCGGCGGTGATACACTTCTCGGAGCAATCGCAGCAATCGAGGCAAAGGGACTCACGGGAAAAATCGCAGTTGTTTCTACAGACTTCCTCCCCGATCTTGACGCGAAATTAAAATCAGGTGCAATGGCAGCAGAATCAGGCGGCCACTATGCAGACCCCTTCTTTGCGTTCTTAATGGTCTATAATGCTGTAAGAGGCAAATACGCGACTAAGACAGACGGTTTTTATGATATGGTCTTCCCGTACATGTATGTTGCTTCACCGGAAGATTACGCGAAATATGCGAAATTCTTCACAGGGAACGCGCTTCCTTACAATGACGAAGAAATCAAGAAACTTGCTGATATGAGCTACGAAGATTTAGCGGCGGCATGTGCAAAACTTTCTGTTGAAGACGCTGCTGCAAGACATTCAAAGTAGGTTTAATTATGAATATTATGAGCTGGTCTATTAATGGCCGGCTCTTTTTTTGTATATAAGGATGTGGATTACATGCAGAATTTCAAGAGTTCAAAACTTTACGGCTTTGCGATTCTGGCGGTAATGGTAATTTTCTTTTACGCAATATTTAAGGTTTTAACGCCGTCAAATTTCGGAAGTCTAGCAAATTTATATTCATATTTTCAGTCGTCGATTATATATTCAGTCGGGGGCTGCGGATTATATTTTATAGTTGTAATGGGATTATTTGATTTCGCTGTAGGTTCAAATATAGTTTTATCGTCAATTATCGGCGTAATCTTGTCCGAAAAATTCGGTTATCCCGGTTTTATTATAGGCTGTATCGGCTGCGGAACTTTAATCGGCGTGATAATCGGAATGCTTTATAACCGCTTAAATGTCCCGTCAATGATTGTTACAGTTGGAATAATGCTCGTGCTTGAAAGTGTTGCAGTTTTTGCGGCAGGAGGAGTCAAGCAGACATTAGCTCCCGAACTAAGATTTTTCTCAGGTGCACCGGGAAATATAATTTTAGCGGCGTTTGCGTTTGCTTTGATGTGGTTCATTCTCAACTATACGAGAATCGGCACATATTGTAACGCTATCGGAAGCAACGAATTTACGGCCAAGAATATGGGAATTAACGTAAAGAAATATAAATTAATCGGGTTCGCGCTTCTTCATTTTTTCGTGGGAATCATGGCGATTCTTACTGTCTCATACGGAACAACAATGACAGCTTTAACAGGCATGTCAACAATGAGCCGCAATTTTCAGCCTTTAATGGGTACATTTTTCGGAGTAGCTTTCAGGAAGTACGGCAATCCCATAAGCGCAATAGTAATCGGAGAATTTATTATCGCAATAATCTTTAACGGTTTTGTCGCACTGGGAGCACCTACGACGATTCAAAATGTTGTTACGGGCGCAGCACTTCTCGTGATTGTAACTCTTACAGCTCGGGGCGGGCGCGGTTCTGTCGTAAAATAGGAGGTGTCAAAAATGGAAGAGAAACGAACTTTACTCAAAGCAGAACATATTGATAAAAGATTCGGGATCACTCATGCTGTTAATCATGTGAGTCTGAAAGTTGCAGCCGGTGAAATAAGAGCCTTAATCGGTGAAAATGGGTCAGGGAAATCAACATTTTGTCAGATGTTGTGCGGAATTTATACGATCGGCGACGGAAATTTTACACTCGACGGCAAAGCTATACGTCCAAAGAATCAAGTTGACGCAAACAAGCGCGGAGTCTCTATAATCGTTCAGGAAATGGGCACGTTATCGGGCTTGACTGTTGCAGAAAATATTTTCTTAGGCCATGAAGACCCATTTATGCACTATGGAATCAAGGACACGCACGCAATGATTCGAGAGGGGCAGAAATTGCTTGATGAATACGGATTCTCGCACATTAAAGCCGGCTCAATGATAGACCATTACAATTTTGAGGACAGAAAACTTGTAGAAATCGTCAAAGCTACATATATGAAACCTAAAATTTTAATCGTTGACGAGACTACAACAGCTCTATCACAAAAAGGGAGACTCGAACTTTATAAAATTATGAACTCAATTAGAGACGACGGCCGGAGCGTTATATTTATAAGTCATGATTTAGGCGAGATTCTTATGCACTGCGACACAATAACAATTTTGCGTGACGGCGAATATATTGACACAGTAAATGCTAATGACGTGAACGAGGACGATTTAAAGCGGCTCATGGTCGGACGTGAAATCGGGTCAGCTTATTATCGCACTGATTACGGCAAAAAAATTTCTGATGATGTAGTGTTAAGCGTCAAAGATGTTACAGTGCCCGGGCAGCTTCAAGACATCAGCTTTGATCTTCATCGCGGAGAAATTCTCGGTTTCGGCGGTTTGTCAGAGTGCGGAATGCATGAGGTCGGCAAAGCAGTTTTCGGCGCGTCTTTTGACAGGGAAGGCAGCGTTAAACTCTCTGACGGCACAGAAATTAACGATATTCCTTCAGCAATCAAGCATTCAATCGCTTACGCCTCTAAGGACAGGGACAACGAGTCTATAATTCTTAACGAGAGCATAAGAAATAATATAGTTTTGCCCTCACTTGATGATTTAGCACACAAGTATTTATTAAGCTCCAGAAAGTTAAATAAATTTGCTCGTGAACACGCCGAGAAAATGCAGACCAAGATGCAGGGGATTCATCAATTTATTTCGGATCTTTCCGGCGGCAACAAACAAAAAGTAGTCCTCGCGCGCTGGATCGGCAAGGGCAGTGATATATTAGTTCTTGACTCGCCGACACGAGGAATCGACGTAAAAGTTAAGCAGGCAATTTACGCGCTCATGCAGGAATTAACCGCGCAGGGAAAATCTATAATCATGATAAGTGAAGAAATCCCGGAGCTTCTTGGAATGTCCGACAGAATATTAATCATGAAGGACGGCAAAATTAACGGTGAATTTATGCGCTCTGAGACCCTCTCAGAAGAAGACTTAATTGCAAAAATGGTTTAGGGCAGGTGAATATTATGGCAGATAAAAACGATCTTCAACAATCAAAAATTTCTGAATTTCTCAACAGTGATACATTCAAAGGCTTATTACCGTTTATAGGGCTTGTTGTGATTCTCGTTGTGATGTACTGGCTGACCGGCGGGAAAATTATGCAGCCTAAACGACTCAGACTACTTTTATCGCAGGTCTATTATCCCATGATAGTTGCGACGGGAGTATTTTTTGTTATGACTCTGGGTTCGATTGACTTCACGGAAGGTTCGACTCTGGGTGTTGCTTCTATTGTTGTATCAATGCTTTCATTTTACAGCATACCTCTTGCAATTGCCGGGGGAATCTTAACGGGAGCTGCTATCGGTGCGGTTAATGGATTCTTTCACGTCAAATTCAGGCTGCAAAGTTTTATAGTTACAATTTGTACGATGTATTTATTCAGGGGTGTATGCGCTTATCTCACAACCGAGACGGCTATACCTGCATCAGCGGCAATAAAAGCACTCGACAGCGATAATTTGAAGATTTCTATAACCGTTGCAGTGTTAGTGATAGCGTTTTTCCTGTTCAAGTTCACAAGAATCGGCAATGACGTAAAAGCAGTAGGATCAGGAGAGACGGCCGCGAGATTTTCAGGTGTACGCACTGACAGAGTGAAATTTTTTGCATTTGTTGCGGCAGGAGCTTTAACGGGGCTTGCTGCGTTCGTGAATGTAATCAAAGTAGGTTCTATCACAGCTACAGCAGGAAATCAATTAGAGACTCAAATTTTAATTTCTCTTGTTCTCGGCGGACTTCCCATAACCGGAGGCGCAAAAGTGAGATTCTCTAATATAATTGTCGGCACATTAATGTATACGGTCTTGAATAATGGCTTAGTTATGCTTGGATTCGAGTCAGCGACTCAGCAGTTAATAAAGGGTATAGTTTTCTTAATTTTCGTAGCTCTGACCATTGACCGTAAAGCCCTGAAAGTTATTAAATAAGGAGTGAATCAAATTGCCGGGGAAAAATATTCTTGAGATGAACGGAATCACGATACAATTTCCGGGAGTGAAGGCTCTTGACGGCGTTAATTTTTCTTTGCGAGAGGGGGAAATTCATTCGTTATTAGGCGAAAACGGCGCAGGAAAATCGACTCTGATTAAATGCTTGACCGGCGTTAATAAAATGGACTCCGGACAAATTATACTTGACGGCCAAGAGATTCACCCGACAGGCCCGGGAAATGCTATCGAGTTAGGAATATCGGCAGTCTTCCAAGAAATAAATTTATGTCCAAATTTGAGCGTTGCAGAAAATATTTTTGTCGGCCGCCAGCCCATGAAGCACGGACAAATTAACTGGTCGGAAATAAATAAACGTGCAGAAGAATTAATGTCGCGCTTTCACTTGGATATTGACGTAACCCGCCCGCTTTCGTATTACTCTACTGCGATTCAGCAAATGACCTCGATAGCTAGAGCAGTTGACATTCAAGCAAAAATTTTGATTCTTGACGAGCCTACAAGCTCATTAGACGAGAACGAAGTACAATTATTATTCAGTGTCATGCGCGAACTTAAAGAGTCAGGAATGGGAATAATATTTATCACTCACTTTCTTGACCAGATCTACGCCGTATCAGATCGAATGACAATTTTGCGAAACGGTCATTTAATCGGCACATATAATATTAATGAGCTGGGAAAATTTGAGCTTGTTACAAAAATGGTCGGGAAAGATATGGACGTTATATTTAGTCTCAAGCGTGCAGAAGTTCCAGAGGGCGCAGACATAGTTTTAAAGGCTGAACACATCGGAGACTCGCAGATAAATGATATTTCTCTTGACCTCAAAAAGGGTGAGCTTGTCGGGTTTGCAGGTTTGCTCGGCAGCGGAAGAACTGAGACCGCAGAAATGTTATTCGGCGCAGAAAAAATTTCAACCGGTGATATTTTCATTGACGGCCATAAAGTAGAAATAAAGCAGCCATTTGACGCAATAAAATCTGAAATCGCATTTTGTCCCGAAGACCGCAAACGAGACGGCATTATCGGAGATCTATCAATCCGAGAAAATATTATGTTAGCTGTACAGTCGCGAAAAGGTTTTATGCACCCTATGACGCGTCAGGAACAGGAAGATTTAGCAAATAAATATATTGCCATGCTTGGAATCGCCACGCCCGACTGTGAGAAAAACGCCGGGGAATTATCCGGAGGCAATCAACAGAAAGTTATATTAGCGCGATGGATGGCAGCAAACCCGAAAATTTTGATTCTTGACGAACCTACGCGCGGAATCGATATCGGAGCAAAGGCAGAAATACAGCGTTTAATGCTTGAAATGTGCCGTGATGGCGTGTCATTAATATTTATAAGCTCGGAACTTGATGAGATAATCCGCTGCTCAAATAGAATTATTATCATGAGGGACCGCGAAAAAGTTGCGGAAGTTGACGGCTCTTCATGCACACAGCAGGATATTTTACGAATCATTGCAGAGGGGGCAGCGTAAAAAAATGTCTAGCAAAAAATTAGATATTTCCGGTTTAATGCAGTCAAAAGTTACGTGGGCAGTAATTGCAGAGGCTTTAATTTTGCTGGTCTGCTTTATAATCCGTCCTGATTTCTTCAGTATAAGTTATCAGCCTTCAACGGGTATGCTTTACGGGAGCTTAATTGACATCGTGAATCGTTCAGCAGAAATTACAATTATTTCAATGGGAATGACTCTTGTTATTGCGCTTGGCGGTACTGATTTATCGGTCGGCGCTCTTGTTGCTGTTGCGGGGGCTATTGCGTTGAAATTTTTGCGCTGGGACGTTCTTACATACACGACTCCGGGAGATTATACAGTTTATCCGTATATTTTAGTGCTTGGAGTGCCTTTGATTGTATGCGCTCTAATGGGACTCTTTAACGGCTTTCTTGTCTCAAAAGGTGGAATGCAGCCGATAATCGCGACTTTAATATTAATGGTCTGCGGGCGGGGTATTGCGCAGATTTTGACTGACGGCAAGCAATTTACTACAGGATATTCACCATTTAGAATTATAGGCCAGGGAAGTTTTTTATGTCTGCCAATGCCGATAATTATCACGATTATAGTAGTTGTTGCTGTAGCATTATTCACGAGAAAAACTGCTTTCGGCGCGTTCGTTGAGTCAGTCGGCGTTAATCCTAGTGCGAGCAGATTATCAGGCATAAAAGCGAATCAAGTAATATTAATTGTCTTCATGATAACGGGTTTATTGTCAGGGATTGCGGGATTAATTTATTCGAGCCGTATAATGTCAAATGACTCGAACAATGCCGGATTAAATTTCGAGATGGACGCGATTTTAGCAGTTGTTATCGGCGGGACGAACATGGCCGGCGGGAGATTCAGTCTTGCAGGTACAGTAATAGGCTCGCTGATAATTCGCACGATTGTAACATTTGTATATTATTTCGGGATTGTTGCAGAAGCTACTATGGCATTCAAGGCGTTAATAATTGCTGTAGTTATCGTCTTACAGTCTGAACCTGTGCGGAGATATTTTGCGAAACGTGCTGCAATTCGTAAAGGAGGCGCGAAATAATGACTAACAGACAAAGTTTTTGGAGCAGAATCACGAATCCTAAATATATAATGGTCTATGCAACAATCGGGATATTTCTTGTGATTTATGCTTTCGGAGCGTTTCTTTACGGTGATAAGGGCTTCTTGACTGTCAGAACGTTTGTAAATTTATTTATTGACAATGCATATTTCGGAATTTCAGCTGTCGGCATGACAATGGTATTAATTACGGGCGGGATTGATTTATCAGTCGGTGCTGTAGCGTCATTGACGGGAATGTTTATCGCTTACGGGACGACAGTTTTGCACCTTCACCCGCTTGTATGTATTGCAGCTGCTTTAGTAATGGGCGTAGGACTCGGCGTGATAATGGGCTGGGTAATTCATTATTTGAACGTTCCGCCGTTTATTACGACATTGACGGGAATGTTTTTAGCGCGCGGGGTGTGTTCGTTGATAAGCCGTGAGTCAATTGATATAAGACACCCGATGATTGACGCTCTTGCAGGCTGGAAAATTTATTTGATGAAATTTGCTGACGGAAACTGGGTCAGGATAAAGCCCATAGCATTTATAAATTTCAACGTGATATTATTTCTCGTGATGATATTAATCGGAGCTTTTATCTTGCAGCGGACTCGATTCGGGCGGAATATTTACGCAATCGGAGGCAATGAACAATCAGCGGCGTTAATGGGTCTTCCCGTCGGACGTACTAAAGTTTTAGTTTATGGCTTTAACGGGTTATGCTCAGTGCTTGCGGGAATAAGTTACGCTCTCTACGTTAAAAGCGGCTGGAATCTTTCACTGCAGGGCGGAGAACTTGAAGTAATTACATGCGCGGTCATAGGCGGTACACTTTTAACCGGCGGAGTTGGTTACATGGCCGGGACTCTTTTCGGTGTGCTGCTGAAATCTATAATTCCTGCTTTGATTACGTTTAACGGGAATCTTTTATCATGGTGGGGAAAAATTGCGACAGGTTTATTATTGCTGCTGTTTATTTGCATTCAGAGAGTGATAACTACTTCGGCAAGTAAACGATAAAATTTTTAAGCAGGCCATTTCGTGAAGTGTAATAATGCGGGCTGGCTTGCTTGTTTTATTATTGAAGAAATTTCCATTTACGTGTGGAAGCTCATGACAATAATTAAACTTTCCTGCCGGGTAAATTTTTATATTGACTCTGCGAAAAGTGCACATAAAAACTAACAAGGGTTGTGCTATAATAATTTCGAGAAATTAATTAATTACACGTGGCTAGAAGCTGGGAACTTCTTTCCGCCCTTGTCTTATGCTGTAAATTATACCATAAGGCAGGCGAGCGGGGGGTCATGTGTAAAATTTTTATTCAGGAGGTTTGCAAGTTATGAGTCAGAAAAAGTTTTTTGCGCTCGTGTTTGCCTTGATGCTGCTGTTTGCGGGCTTTGTAAGTGCAGGCTGCGGCGGAAGCGGAGGAATGCCTAGTAATAGTGATGTACCTGATACGCCGGGAAATCCTGATGTCCCTATTTCAGGATACTACACAGTGATATTTGATTCTAACGGAGGCAGCGATGTCGAGAGTCAAATTATTAAAGAAGGCGATAAAGCAGCTGAACCCGTTACGCCCTCAAAAGATGATAATTTATTTATAGGCTGGTACACTGCGCAGGGATTCTCGTTCACATTCGATTTCGATACTGTAATATCACAAGATTTAACGCTTTATGCAAAGTGGCTTGACATGAACGATACTACAGATTCAGACGGCGACGGGCTTATTGATTCACTTGAAATAACGTTTGGGACAGATATTTATAATCCTGACACAGATAATGACGGCCTGACTGATTATGACGAACTTCACTGGCTGAATTATAACCCGCTTGTACAAGACACAAACGGTAATGGAATTAATGACGGGGACGAAGACGTAGACGGCGACGGCTTAACAAATCTCCAAGAAGCTAATCTGCATACAAATATGATTTTAATTGATACAGATAATGACACTTTAACAGATTATGAAGAAGTCATTACATATAAAACCGACCCGCTTAAACCTGATACCGACGGCGATGAAGTTGACGATGCTACAGAAATTGCTATAGGATCAGATCCGTTAAAAGCTGAGACAAATTTTACGACAAAAAATGAAATAAATTTAACGTCAGAACATCCGGATACAGCAAATATTTCTGTTGTTATGACATCTTCAGCAGATGCCGCCGGGACTCTTGTAATTAAAAGAGTAAATCATTTCGATAATCCTTTAATATCGCAATTAACGCCCGGATATTTAAATACTGCTTATGACATTAGCGCAGACGCAAAATTTTCAAGTGCAGCATTAACATTTACTCTCGGCAGCGAACTCGGCACTATAGGCGAAAATTTCCAGCCAGCAATTTATTATTTGAATCCTGAAACAGGTTTGCTCGAATATCTCGAAGGCCAGCGAATCGAAAACGGTCAAATTATTGCGGAAATATCACATTTTTCGACATATATTTTGCTGAATAAAATTTCATTTGACTTAGTATGGAGCAATGACATAAAGCCGCCTTTATCAGGATCAGAAGACAGCCAAGATCTAACGCTTGATATTGCCTTTGTTATTGATAATTCTGCAAGTATGGGGTGGAATGATGAAGAGAAAATTGTAATAGAGCTCGTAAGAAATTTTACGGAAAAACTTAGAGACGGTAAAGACAAGGCAGCAATTGTCAAATTTGACACTTATTCTGAAGTGTTATCCGGCCTGACAAGTAATAAAGCTGTTCTGCTTAATGCACTTAATAATATAACTTATGACGGAAGAGCAGCTGATGGAAGAGCGACTTGCGGCACAGCTGGACTCTTTGACGGAGTTAATATATTGTCAACATCTTCAACAGCTGATTATAAATATGTGATTTTTCTTACTGATGGAGAAGACAACAAAAGCTCTTCATACACATATGACGAAATAATAAATATTGCCTCCAATGACAAAATAATTATTTACACGATAGGTGTAGGCAATGTCTCACAAAGCACCCTGGAGAAAATTGCGTCACAAACAGGCGGAAAATATTATTATGCTTCTAATGCGTCAGGCCTTAATGATATTTTCGACAACATAGAGAGTAATACTATTGATATGACGACGGACTCCAACAATGACGGCATAACGGATTATTATACTAATTTGATGAACAGCGGCAAATTATGCTTGTCAAATGGGACTCCGATATTTGCGGGCGTTCTTGATATGTTCAGTTCAGCTGATGCAGACTGGGACAAGGACGGACTCAAAAATGGCGAGGAAATCGAGATAAAGGCAAAATCTGACGGAACCGTATATATTCATATGAAATCTAATCCGTTATTATGGGACAGTGATTTTGACGGCTATAATGATTACGTCGAAGTTAAGACAATGCATACAGACCCGTTGAAATTTACGTCAGACGGTGCAGATAAAATCAAGCAGCTTCAGAATGATAATACTTTCCCGGCTGAATATCTTGACTTCTCGAAACAAGATCACGGCCTTATACTATTCTTGTTCGGCTGGAAAAGAAACGAATGGGCAAAACATGAAATAATTGACTATTTCTATAAATATAGGACTTCAGACGAAGAATTATCAGCAAATGAATATAGTCATGGAGTCTATAATTTTTTCAGTACGATGGCAAATATCAACGAGGCAGCCGCCAGTGTTGTAGGTGCATTAAATGCTGTTCAGGGTTTATATGCGGACGCTTCACAACTTAATCCTGCAATTCAGGCCGAGACAGAAGTACAAGAATCACTCTTGAGACTCGAAAAAGCAGACTCTACTTCAGAAACGGAGAGACTTGCACTCACATCGGCAAGAAAATACGATCTCGACAATCTAAACAGGTGGAGCAAGCAAAACGCTGACGGTACATTCAAAATAGATAATATCAAAAATGAGCTATTCAAAACTGCAAATTGGCTGTCAGATAAAGCTGATTTTGCAAATACATTTAAGGACATCATAACAGAAACTGAAGGTGCATTTACAGTAATCAATAAGTTTGCGCAGGGGACGACTTTAACTGCACTGGCCTCAAAAACTTTATTGAATATCAAACCCGTTCATAATCTCGCAGTAAAAGCAGCAGGAAAAATTAATCTTCCAGTCCCTTCATCAAAAGCGTTGATTCTCACGAGCGATTTAAGCGTTGCAGAAACTGCCAGAAAAATAGGCTACGGATTCACAATTGTTGTAGATGTTTTCAATACAGCAAAAGATTTCTGGGGAGTCTTTGCGACTTACAGCCAAATAGCAGATAATTATGCAGAGTTCGTAAAATATGTAGATCTGCTCGAATACATTAGCAAAAATAATAATTATCCTGATTATGTGCGTGAGGCAGCTGTCGGACTCTATGAAACTTTTGCAGATACAGATAATCCAAACTGGCAGAGGCTTAATACTGCAGTGTTAGAGTCTTTAACGAATGAACTTACGATGGACGCTTTTACTCTCGCATTTGACGCAATTGTAGGTGCGGCGGCTCTCACAAATCCTGTTACAGCTGTTGCATACGGTGTGTATCAGGTCGTAAGGGCTTTGGCAAATCTTGCTGGATTCGATAACAAGGCACAGGCTATCGTAAAATCTCACATTTTTTATGCAATCGCCGAAGGAAGCTCTAAATTATTGAATGATGTAATTCAATTTACCGGCTCTAATTATTTCGAGTATGAGGAGGAGTCAGAAGAGATTTATATAAAATATGCTGTTCTATTATGCCAAGCTAGAATTTTAGGACTCGAAACAGTAAAAGATTTTCTCGTTAATGGGACTTTCCTTGATTGGCTGATTAATATATTTGGCTGGTCCATTAATGACGGGACAAAACAAATTTATGATAATGCCATTAATTTAGTTAAGAATACAGCTGTTTACTTTGATTGGAGTCTTCCGAAGAAAATCGAGGAATAAAATTTTTCTGTCAAGTCAGCCAT
>JAFSXS010000038.1 GCA_017443945.1 Synergistaceae bacterium | reverse complement strand
ATCCCCGTTCACTGTTGAAGGTTTTTACTGTACCTCTCATAAATACCTCCTACTTCCTAAGTCTGGGGTCTAGCGCGTCTCTCAAGCCGTCGCCCAAAAAGTTAAATGCAAGTATCATTATAGAAATCGCAGCCGCCGGAAAAAATAATTGGTACGGATACACTAATAATGCGCCTACTCCATCATTGCACAACATGCCAAGACTCGCCATCGGAGCACTCACACCTAAGCCCACGAAACTTAAGAACGCTTCTGTAAAAATTGCGCCCGGAATCGAAAATGTAAGTGTAACTAAAATCGACCCCATCGCATTAGGAATCAAATGACGCAGCAAAATTCTAGCCGGTGAAGCTCCTAAAACGCGGGCAGATAAAATAAATTCTTCGTTCTTGAGGCGTAAAATTTCAGCTCTCACTATTCGCGCCATCGGTGCCCAATATGCTATGCCGAGTGTTATAAATATACTCTTGAGTCCCGGCCCTACTACGACCATTAGCAGAATTACATAAATCATAACAGGCACACTGTAAAGAACGTCAACGATTCCCATCATGAAATTATCAAGTTTACCGCCGGAAAATCCCGAAATACCACCGTAAATAACACCGATAAATAAATTTATAAAGCTCGCAAGAATCCCTACAGCAAGAGAAATTCTCGCACCATAAAGAATTCTAACAAATAAATCACGCCCAAACATGTCAGTCCCGAAAAAATGTCTCATGCTCGGCGATTCGTTCTGCTCGAAAAAATTCATTGTGTCATATTCATAACTTGAGAAAAACGGCCCGAAAATCGCTAGCAATATCATAACACCAATTACAGCAAGCCCGAATAAAGCTAATGGATCTCTCTTGATTCTATTCCATGCGTCCTGCCAGTAAGTTATTGAAGGCCTGAAATTTTCTGACTCTCGTCTCTCTTCAAGCGTCAAAGGCGTAAAATCATACATGTTTATTCACCTCACTGCAATTTTATTCGCGGGTCAACAAGTGCCATGCAGCAGTCAGCAATCAAGTTAAATACTACCAGCAGCGCACTATAAAATATCGTAACGCCCATTATAGTTGTATAATCGCGATTGTTTATGCTCATCACGAAAAATGTACCAAGACCGGGAACGCCGTAAACCTGTTCAATTACAAAGCTGCCTGTTAATATTCCTGCTGTAAGAGGCCCCAAATAACTTATGACCGGTATAATTGCATTCTTCAGAGCATGAATATAAATCACCGCAAAATTTTTCAAGCCCTTAGAGTATGCCGTCCTGATATAATCTTGATTCAATACTTCAAGCATGCTGGAACGCACTAAACGCGAAATAAACGCCGCCGGATACAACGCAAGAGTCAAAGCAGGCAAAATTGCAGTTGATAATCCTTCCCAGAATCCTACAGTAACCCAGCCCAGCCGCCACGCAAAAATATACACAAGCAATGCAGCAATTATAAAGCTCGGAATAGTTACGCCCAGAGTCGCAAAAATAATCGAGAGTCTATCCTGCCATTTTCCGCGCTTCAAAGCAGAAATTACCCCCGCCGGTATTCCAATAAGCAGCGAAATAATTAATGCAAGACCTCCGACTATAAACGAGACCGGGAAACTTTCAGCGATAATTTCATTTACTGTCATTCCCTCATATCTGTATGACGGGCCGAGATCGAGTCTAAGCACGTTTAATAAATATCTGCCGTACTGAATGTAAACGGGATCATTGAGTCCGTATTGATTCATCATATTTTCCAGCACAAAATCGGGAATAGCTTTCTCATCAGTGAAGGGGCCGCCGGGAATCGCCTGCATCATAAAAAATGTAATAGTAATCACTACAAAAAGTGTAATAATGCTCACTAATACACGTTTGAAAATATATTTTGCCATTTACAAATTTATCCCTCCTTCGATAATTATAGACTCGGGCAAAAAGTTTTTAACTGTACAGCAGCCGACTACTAAATCATTCAGGGAAAAATTTCGTCCTGCAATATTTTCACGGCAGGATAATAATTTCTCGCAGTCAACACCGCTCCAGTCGTGAAGATTTAAACATTTTAAGCAGCTTTCTTTGAGAGTCCAGTACTCAAAAAATTTTCGCTCCCAGTCTCTATTATTATCATGTAAAAATTTTATCGCGTTGTATTCATTTGGTAAATAAAAGCGTCTAACAATTTCTAATTTTGCACGTGAAGAAATAAACTCTATGTCAACGCCGTTAATTTCGCTGCCGATTGAACACGCAACCCAGTTAGCACTATGTGAGAGGCTGAAATAAAAATTTTCGTGATAGGGCTTATTATTTGAGTCGCGCTTTATGATAATGTCTTGAAATTTTTTGCCGGTTAAGTCAGCAATTAATTTTTTCGCGAGAAGTTCGGCCCATAGAGTACGGTTTTGATCTGATAGAAATTTATAGCGCAGAATTTTTTTACGGCGTTCGGGCGAGAAATAATCGAGATATTTTGTTACTGGAGAATTTAACTTGTCTTGAATGTCTAATAAATGAATCTCTGTGCGCAATAAATCTATTTCCCTTCATGTATAAATATAAACAAACAGACGCGGATTTATTCACACGCCTGTCTAATTTGGCGATTATTGATTGGCTAGTTTTTTCCTGTTCTCGGCCTCTCTCTTGTTGATTTTGCGCTGGTTATAAATCGAGAATAAAATCGTAGCTACAGACACAAGGAAGAACCCTACAGCTATTGGACGATTCAGAATCTCCCAGAAATTTCCGTTGTTTACGTCAACAAACCGCACAAAATTTTGTTCGCACATAGGTCCGAGAATCAATGCCAGCAAAATTGGTGAGAGCGGGAATTCAAATTTATTCATGAGATAACCAACCACGCCGAATAAAACGCATACTCCCACGTCAAAAATATTTTTATTTATCGAGAACGCACCCAAGAGCGACACTACAAGAATAATGGGATAAAGCATTTTTTTCTCGACGGAAACAATTTTTGCAAAGAATCTCACGCCCGCACAACCTACAACTAACATGGCCAAGTTCGCAAGCATAAGAGCCGCAAACACGCGATAAACTGTCGGAAGCTCATTTACATACATCATCGGTCCTGGTTGAATGCCCTTCATTATGAACGCTCCCAATAAAACCGCAGTTACTGCATCTCCCGGCACACCTAAAGAAAGCAATGGAATCATAGCACCGCCCGAACAGCCGTTATTTGCAGATTCAGTCGCAGCTACACCGTTTGGGATTCCTGTTCCCCATAATTCCGGGTGCTTTGACGTACTCTTATTGAATCCGTAAGAGACGAATACAGCAATGTCGCCGCCTGCACCAGGAATCGCGCCGATAAATGTTCCGATAATTCCGCCTGAAATAATATTAGGCCATATTTGAGCAATTGTCTTGAGGTCTGGCAAAACGTTTGTAATTTTTTCTTCTGACTTCTGCTGCTTCTCTTCGCCGGTAATAATTCTCTCAACGCCCGCAATTACTTCCGCAATAGCAAATAAGCCGATTAACGTCGGAATAAATGAGAATCCAGACAAAAGCGGACGGAACCCAAAAACGAATCTCTTCGCGCCGTATGTAGGATCTTGACCAACTGTCGCAAGCAAGAGTCCGAAAAACGCCGAAATTAAACCCTTCGCGATTGATTTTCCGGAAATTGAAACGATAACCGAGAGCCCAAAGAAAGCAAGCATTAACATTTCTGCACTCGTAAATTTCATTGCCATTTGAGCAACTAACGGAGACAAAAACGTCATAACCAGAGCACCCAAGACACCACCGCAGAATGAAGCAAACATCGCAATTGATAGAGCTTTGCCCGCTTGACCCTTCTGGCACATTGGATAACCGTCTAAAAGTGTCGCAGCTGCACTCGGAGTCCCCGGCGCATGAATAAGAATCGCAGAAATCGAACCGCCGTACATTCCTCCGCAATAAATTCCCAACAATAAACCAATTGACGGAATTAAATCCATTCCAAACGAGAACGGAATTAACAGCGCAACTCCCATAGTAGCAGTCATTCCGGGTACAGCACCTAAAAGAATCCCGCCCAACGCACCCAAAAACGTCATGCCGATAACTTGAACGCTTGAGAAAACATTTACATAACTCTCAAATAATAAGCTCCAATTCATGTTCAAGCCCCCTTAAATTTTGTCTACGAAATCGCGCAGAGGTTGAAGCACGCCCATAGGAATATTTACAGTTAATAGCTTGTAGAAGATAAACCACATAATCAGCGGCACTATTATAGAAATCGGGATAATTATTTTGAGATCACGTTTTCCGATTAGCCACATTATAATTATGCTTATGCACGCAGAAACAAGCACGTAACCGAGTTTATCAAATAAATATGTGTATAAGACGCACAGAATCACGACAAAAAATGCAGCTGCTACACCTTTATTTGTGAAAGGATTTATACTCGCTGCAATAGCGTTTTCGTAATCGTCTTCATTCATTCCGCGCGTTACTTTCATGAGGGACTGCAAAAATAATATCACAGTGAAAATAAACATGCCTATAATCATAATCTGCGGAAAAGTAGCAGGCTGGACAAATGCACGTCTATGAACCTTAAAAGTTGTAGTCTCAACATATGCCCATACTTCAAATATCAGCAAAATTATTGAACTTACCAAACTCGCAAAAGCCTTTGTTTGAGTCCTCTTCACAATAATTCACATCCTTATTTATCATAAAATAAAAAATGGGCAGGACACGCCCACCCACCTAATAAATTAATCGTCATTAGAAATCAATTCCGGCGGCTCTCATAGCTTCGGGAACGTCTTTCTCTTCCTGCTGCTCAAGGAACGCTTTAAAATCTGCTGCGTCAAGATATGCAATTCCGAGTCCTGCGTTTGTCATGTACTTTATGAAATCGGGATCTTGTACAGCAGCTTTGCAGGCTTCTGCTAATTTCGCGCGTATTGCATTATCTACACCGTTCGGAAGTCCAAGCCCGCGCCATGTCGAGTAAAAAGCGTCGATTCCTTGTTCTTTGCATGTTGGAATGTCGCCAAATACTTTATTGTTAATGCGGTTCTCGGCCATAAGTCCAAGACATATAAGATTTCCGGACTCAATGAATGAACGCGCTTCTGCAAGAGAAACAGTTACGCCCTCAATGTCAACGCCCTGTGCTGCTGCCTGAACTGCTGAAGCTGCCCCGTCAGGATAAGTAACCATTTTAAGCTGAACTCCTGCAACATTCATGAAATAACCGCCGGCAATGTGCCACACCGAATTTGCAGATGAACCGCCCATACGAACTTCACCGGGGTGAGCCTTGCAATATGTGATAAAATCTTTCAAGTTTTTAATGCCGTTTTTCTCTGCCCATGCTTTATTAACTGTAATTCCGGCGGGGTCTGCGTTAAGACGGCAAAGAGGATCATAATTTACATAAGATTTGTAGTCAGAAACATCAAGCGCCTTGTACGTAACAAATTCAAATGTTATCATGCCAAACGTATAACCGTCCGGATCTGCGTCTGCAATAGCTTCATGACCTGTTACACCGCCTGCACCGGTTTTGTTATCAACAACGATAGTCTGTCCGAGCTGCTTCTCAAGTGCCTGACAAAATGCGCGAAGACATGAATCAGTACCGCCGCCAGCACCCCACGGACAAATAGCAGTTAAAGACTTGTCCGGATAATCAGCAAATGCTACGGACGAACTTAACGCAATAACGAGAATCACTACAACAGCAAGCAATTTTTTCATAAGTGTTCCTCCTATTTATAATATTGAATAAATTAGATTTTGTGTTGGTTTGAGTATATTGTAGTAAATGCAGACATGTCAACAAGAATTTAACTTAATTTATCGTGCAAAAATTTTTATCTGCAATAAATAATTAAGCCGGACAGCACAACACCGCCCGGCAATAAAATTTTTTACTCTCTCTCTAAATCGTCAGCAAGAATCTTTGTCAATGCAGGGTCAAACGATAAAGAGACTCTCTCGCCCTCAGCCCAAATTTTTTTAACGTCGGGATTATCAATTTGAACGAGGACATTTCCCAAATCTGTATGTACCCACGTCTCGACACTGTTGCCCAGATAAATATTTGCTGTTACTGTGCCGTCTTCAACGCCTTCGCCCGGTTCGCTTATAGACAAAGACTCAGGACGTGCCATTATTAAAGCCTTGTCGCCAGGTTTTAAATCTTTATTCCATCGTGGAGCGTTAAAAGTTTTGCCCTTTATCTCAACGCAGCAGGAATCATCAACGCTCTTCACCTCGCACGGGAAAAATGCAACTTTACCGACAAAGCCCGCTACAAAAGTGTTCACAGGATCTCTATAAATATCGCTGGGAGTCCCGATTTGCTCAATAAAGCCCTTCTTCATGACAATAATTCTATCTGACAAGCTCATGGCCTCGACTCTGTCATGAGTAACGTACATTGCTGTAATGCCTAAAGATTTTTGCAGGCGGCGAATTTCGACTCTCATCTGCTCACGTAAAAGCGCGTCAAGATTCGATAATGGCTCATCAAGCAGCAACACTGACGGCTCAACTATAAGACTTCTTGCGAGTGCGACTCTCTGCTGCTGACCTCCTGACAACCTCGACGGCGGACGTAAACCCATTTGACCGAGTCCGACCATCTCAAGAAATTTTTGCACTTTCTCGTCGCGTTCTTTTGCGGGAACTTTGCGCAGGTTCAACCCGTAAGCTACATTTTGTGATACGTTCATATGAGGGAATAATCCGTAACTCTGGAAGACCATTGCTGTATCGCGCTTGTTAGGTGGCATGTTTGTTACATCAACGTCGCCGATCATAATTTTTCCTGAAGTAGGCTGCTCAAATCCCGATAACATTCGCAAAATTGTTGACTTCCCGCAACCTGAAGGCCCTAAAAGCGTTACAAGTTCGCCCGGCTCAAGTTTGAACGAGACTCCCCCGACTGCTGCAACATTCTGCTTTGTTTGAGGATCCCAGAAAATTTTTTTGATGTTCTCAAGCGTTACTGACTTGGAATTATTATTTGCCAATTTTATTTTCTCTCCTTTCTTGAATCTATTACTGCTAGTTACGGGCGGGGAAAGAGCGCAAGAAAACGGGGCCCGCATAACGGCACTAAAAATTTTTTCACCCACCCGGCTATTTCATCACGTAACATTTTTCATTAAATTAGAGTTTTCACGCACTAATAACCGCATAATCCCGAATGCTCCGAAAACTATAATTATTAACACTGTCGATAAAACACTTGCGAGCCCGAATCTCAAATTTTCCGAGAAGTTATATATCAAGACCGTTATATGATACCAGCGCGCAGAAATTAAGAAAATTACTGCACTAACAGCCGTCATTGAACGCACAAATGTATATGACAAACTCGACAAGAAAGCCGGACGCACTAAGGGTAATACTATAGTTCTGAAAACTGTTGCTTGATCCGCTCCAAGATCCGTAGCAGCTTCTTCTATCGACGCATCAATTTGACGCAATGACGCAATACCGCCTTCAATTCCGACCGGCAGCTCTCGAATCACGTAATTAATTACAATAATTGCCGCTGTTCCTACAAGAATAATCGGCGCATGATTGAACGCAAGCAGATAGCTTATACCTAATAACGTGCCCGGCAAAGCAAAAGGAGTCATTAACAACATTTCGAGAAATCTTTTACCGTAAAATTTCCGCCTGACAATCAATAAAGCAGCTATCATCGCAATAATTCCCGCAATAGGTGTCGCGATCGCAGCAAGTGTTACAGTGTCAAATAATGCAGTCGTCGAACGCGTAATAGCCTCCGTTATATTTTCAAGACTGAAGGTGTAATCAATTCCCCAGTTCTTGACGAAGCAGCCCGCAAAAATTGTCCCGTAAAGCATTATCAGGAAAATTATTATCGCGAAAATTATTCCCGTCAAAATATGTCTCACTATCGGAGTAGTTAATTCTGTGATTCGTCCTGAAGGTTTGCCCGTTACTGTTACATATGAGCGTTTAGACACCCAGAATCTTTGCACGAGAAAAGCTGTCAACGTCGGCAATAATAACAAAATCGAGAGTGCCGCACCGTGTCCAAGTCTCAGCATACCGGTTACTTCAATATATGACTCTAGCGACAAAACTTTTAAATCGCCGGCCAATAATAACGGGTTCGCAAAATCTGCAAGTGAAGTCGTGAACACTAACAGCCACGCACTTAATAATCCCGGTACAGCAAGCGGCAAAGTTATTGACGTGAAAGTTTTGAGTCTTCCTGCTGATAAATTTAATGAGGCCTCCTCAAAAGTTGAGTCAATCGCCTGCAAGACTCCCGTTAATGTCAAGAAAGCTATCGGGAACATTCCCATTGTCTGAACGAGAACAAGCCCCGGAAGACCGTAAATCGAGAAGTCAAGACCGATGACTCTAAGCCAGCGAGTAATCAAGCCATTGTTGCCGAATAATAATATAATTGACAACGTCAGCGAGAACGGCGGAGAAATTACCGGCAGCACTCCCATTGTAGAAATTAATTTTTTGCACGGGGCATTTGTGCGGGTTACTACAAACGCGAATAAGAATCCTACAAGAGTCGAAAATGTCGCAGTCCAGCAGCCTAATTTCAGACTTCCCCATAACGCCGACATGTAACCTTCTGAATTTAATATACTCTTCCAGACTGACAGCGAAAATTTGCCGTTCTCCAAGAATGAAAGCCTCAAAGCCTCAAATAACGGGTATGCTACAAACGTTAGAGTCATCAAGAATAATCCGGCCAGAGCAAAACCGACTATAGGATCGCGACTCATCATTAACTGCCAGATAACAACAGCAAATAATATGAACGCCCCGAAAAATAAAGTGTTGAGCATTCTCATAAAATTTTGCTCGTTGTCAGTGTGAAACGCAAATATTAACGCGCCTTCTACATCTTGAGTCTTTAAATTTTCAGCCGGTGCAAAAAATATCGCTTGGTCTGACTTATCACCGATTGTCCACGTTTTAGCGGTCCTGTAAATTTCGTCATAAGCTGCATTGTCAAAGCCTTTCGCAAATTCAGGATCGGACGCAGATTTTTCTACGAGTTTTGCAAGTTCTGAGTCTCCTCGCGGTGTGCTTTCTAATTTCTCGCCGGGCATGGGCAGATTTTCGACGTAAACGACTCTGTAATTATTTGAGTCTTCGGCCAAACGCTTTAGCCATTCATCAACATTTTCATGCGTGAAACCTGCTGAGACCGTCTCAACTGTTCTGCGCTGCGAGTCTCTTGCCTGCTTGAGAAATTCATCGCGGACACTCGTATAAATCCAGAATCCGACAAGCACAACAAATAAAATCGTCAGCAAAAAATTTATTACACGTTTATTCAAGTTCTCTGACCTCCTTTACGCATATACAATAATAGCCCCCCGCATTAAAGCAAGAGGCCGCAAAATTATTTATTTTTCCGGAGCTGTTGAAATTTCCTTGTTCCAGCGTTCTAAGAGTCTTTCTTTGTTGGCAGCGTCCCATTGATCGTCTTGATTTACAAGATTCATGCTGTCGAGTGAGAAGCCTGTGCTTGTAGGTGTAGCAAGTTTTGAAAGCGGAATAACGTACCAGCGCGCAATAATGTCCATAGCCTTTTGACCGAGTACCCAGTCATATAATTTTTTCGCGTTGAGAGCATCGGGGCCGCCCTTAAGAATCGACATTGAAGCAGTCTCGAATCCTGTTCCGTCGGAGGGTATAGCGATCTCAATTTTTGCGCCTTCACGCTGTAATTTGATTTGGTCGTGCAAGTAGCCTATTGCAATAGGAATTTCTCCGAGCGCGCAAGATTTCCCCGGTGCTGAACCTGAGCGCGTGAACTGCTCTACACTTTTTGCTAATTCTTTGAAGTATGCAAATGCTTTGTCCTCGTCGCCGTTAAAGACTCTAATAACAGTTGTAATCATGTTATAGGCTGTTCCTGATGTGCTGGGATGTGCGACTCTGACTTTCTTTGCGTATTCCGGCTTGATTAAATCTGCCCAGCTTTTAGGCATTGTGAGTCCTAATTCCTTTGCGCGTTCAGTGTTCATGCAAAAAGCTATAGGCCCGACATAGAGTCCAGTCCAATAATTTTCGGGGTCTCTGTAACGTGATGGAATGCTTGACGCGACTCTTGATCTGTAAGGAGTGGAAAGCCCGCGCAATTTTGCTTCGATATGTTGAGTCCCGACTCCTCCTACCCAAATACTTGCCTGAGGGTTAGCGCGTTCTGCTTCGAGTCTTGCTATTGCCTCACCGCCTGAAAGCCTGACCCATTCGACTTTGATTCCTGTTTCCTTCTCAAATTCGTCAAATAGTGCCTTAGCAAGCGGTTCTTC
The DNA here is from genome assembly GCA_017443945.1 of Synergistaceae bacterium. Taxonomy (NCBI): domain Bacteria; kingdom Thermotogati; phylum Synergistota; class Synergistia; order Synergistales; family Synergistaceae; species Synergistaceae bacterium. The sequence goes on along the minus strand of JAFSXS010000038.1, from coordinate 16,887 downwards.
CATAGTTGTATAAGCCTTCACGACTTCAGCAGCAAATGATGAAGCAGCAAAGACCATCACACAAACGAGAGCAAATACAAATTTTTTCATGTCTGTAAATCCTCCTGACTATAAAATTTATCGAACGTGAGAATATTTTAATCTGACGGGCAATTTTCACACAGAGTAATTCTAACAATAATATAGATAAACGCGTTCTAATAGAATAGAAAAATTTATCAGGTTTTATCACGATTCATAAACGAAAGGATTTGACACTTTATAATGATGAGATTCACTTTACCGCGCGACGTTTTTCACGGCAAAGGCGCACTTGAAGCACTCAAAAATTTAAAGGGTAAGAAAGCAGTTATCTGTGTGGGCGGCGGCTCAATGAAAAAATTCGGGTTCCTCGACAAAGCAGAGTCATATCTCAAATCGGCAGGAATGGAAGTAAGAGTCATTGACGGAATCGAATCAGATCCATCAGTCGAAACAGTAATGAACGGCGCACAAAAAATGTTGGACTTCGGCCCTGATTGGATAGTCGCTATCGGCGGAGGCTCACCAATTGACGCAGCAAAAGCAATGTGGATCAAATATGAATATCCTGACTGCACATTTGAAGACATGTGCAAAATTTTCGGGATTCCTGAATTACGCAAAAAAGCTCATTTCTGCGCAGTATCGTCGACTTCAGGAACAGCAACGGAAGTAACAGCATTCTCAATTATCACCGATTACAAAAAGGGAATCAAATATCCCATAGCAGATTTTGAGATTACGCCTGATGTCGCAATAGTAGACCCTGAACTTGCCGAGACAATGCCGAAAAAATTAGTAGCTCATACGGGAATGGACGCAATGACTCACGCGGTTGAAGCATATGTTTCTACGGCTCATTGCGATTATACGGATCCTTTAGCAATTCACGCAATCGAAATGATCATGAATGATTTAGTGCCTTCATACAACGGAGACATGAAAGCCCGCGATAATATGCATAATGCACAGTGCTTGGCCGGTATGGCGTTTTCTAATGCGCTGCTTGGTATCGTTCACTCAATGGCACACAAAACAGGGGCAGTTTTCGCGGATTACGGCGCACATATCATTCACGGTGCAGCAAATGCAATGTACCTCCCGAAAGTTATAGCCTTCAACGCAAAGGATGAGACCGCTAAAAAACGTTACGGCGTTATAGTTGATTATATGGGAATTGCGGACGAGAAAGCCTCAGACGATGAGAAAGTCGCAGCGTTGATTAAATTTTTGCGCAAAATGAACGACGATTTGAATATCCCTCACTGCATAAAGAATTACGGCGCGGACAGTTACCCGACAGAAAACGGTTTTGTGCCGGAAAAAGTTTTTCTTGAGAGACTGCACGACATCGCAGTAAATGCCATTGCGGACGCTTGCACGGGGTCAAATCCGAGACAGCCTTCAGTTGAAGAAATGGAGAAGCTGTTAAAGTGCTGTTATTACGATACAGAAGTAGATTTCTAGTGAAGTAAAAATTTGTGAAGGAGAAAGAATGAGATAATTTGTTCTTCCTCCTTTAATTATTATATGCCCAATAATTTGCAGTACCAGCGAGTCATTTTTTCTGCCTGCGTCTTGATGTCGAACCCGAATTTTTTTGCAGAGTCGCTCATGTCTTTGCGTTCGTGGTTAGCTGAAATTCTCAATGCTTCCTGCGCCCATTTATTAGGGGACTCTTTCAGCGATAAGAATTTAAATGAGTCACAAAATTTTGTCTCACTCGTAACTGTATCAGCACAAAGCACAGGCAAGCCCGCAACTTGAGACTCACTCCCTACGACCGGCAGACCTTCATAAAGACTCGGCAATATAAACACGTCCATAGCTTGATAATAATCCTGCATATTATGAACGCTGCCGAGAAAAATAACGCTTTCATCAAGTCCGAGCGAATGAACTTTTTTGCGTATTTTGTCCATTAACGGCCCGTCGCCAGCAAGCAATAAAATCGAGTCAGGCTTTAACTTGTGAATCTCGTTGAAAATATCAATCAGGAATACATGATTTTTTTGCGTCATAAACCGCCCTGAATGACCGACTACAAATTTATTGCTGATATTTAACTCTTGACGGACTGACTCACGCTTTATGGGATTATATGCAAATTTTGATGTCTCTATTGCGTTCGGCCAGATTAAGACTTTTCCTGACTCCATTGCCTTATTACCGAAGAGCCACCGTCCTGCATGATTAGAACATGCGCACCATTCAGTAGCAAAAGTTTTCGAGAACAAACGCAAAGTATATTTCATCACGTTTCTAGCAAATTCGCCGCGTCCTGCTGTGCTTTGACTGAGAGCGACTCTTACGGGAATACCTGCACGCCATGCCGCAAACAACGGAAAGACAGACAACGAATTTATATGCGAGAACACTAACGGATAATTATTTTCACGAAAAATTTTAGACAACGCTCTCTGATATGCAAATTGCTTCTGATACGGAGGCACAATTATAATTTTTCCGCCCAAATCTTTTATCTGCTTTTCCTGAAGATGTGTAGAGTCCTCGTCTATTATGCAGTCATATTGAATTTTATCTCTGTCTATAAATTTATAGTACGCGAGAAATGCAGACTCAACTCCGCCGTTTCTCATTTTGCCGATTATGTGTGCGATTCTTATGGCTGTCAAAAAATTTTCCTCCTGTTCGCGCTTTCCGCCGCCGAGCGGGGTGGGTGGGTGGGAGCGAGGCGGCGGCTATAAAACTATTTCGTGATTGACTCTCTTGCCTCGCGTGCCTTCTGCAAAATTTCTTCGCGGTCAAGTGTTGGAAATTCACCGTTTTTATATAGCCATTTACCGTTTATCATTGTGCCGATTACGTCTGCTGAACTTCCTGCATAGACGATATAAGCTGCAAGATTTTCATTATTTACGCCGATATAGTGAGGTTTGTCGAGATTAACGAGCACCAAATCAGCGCACCATCCCTCGCGAATCATTCCTTTTTGCGAGAAACCATAAGCCCGCGCGCCTTCATATGTTGCCATTCTCAACACGTCAACAGCAGGAACGCATACAGGATCGCGGTTTACTCCTTTGTGCAGTAATGCAGCTGTTCTCATTTCCTCCCACATATCGAGACGGTTATTACTTGAAGCTCCATCTGTGCCGAGTGCGACGGGAAAATCTTTATCGAGCCATTTTGCAAGGGGCATTACTCCGCTGCCTAGCTTTAAATTACTGCATGGATTATGAATCAACGTTATATTATTCGCGTCAAGATTTATTTCTGGGTCAAGATAAACCGCATGAGCAAGAGTCAAATAAGGCACGTCAATTAAACCTGTCTCACGTAAATAATTTTCCGGAGTCATTCCGAGATTCTCAAGTTCTCCGAGTGTCTCTAAAAAATGGAAGTGAACGCCGAGCCCGTGAGATTTTGCAGAGTCGCTGATTAACTTCATTGACTCAACCGGCACAGTATAAGGCGCATGAGGCCCAATCTGTACAGTTATTAAACCTTCACGGCCATGATATTTTTCTGCGAGGTCTAAATTATTTTGCAGTGAACGTTCAATTTTTCCGGGCTCGCCTGCTGTAATTCCCCGGCATAAAGCAGCACGCATTCCAGCACCTAATACGGCATCGGCGACTCTTTCCATCGAGAAATACATATCAGCAAAACAAGTTGTCCCGGTCTCTAACATTTCAAGCATTGACGATAAAGTACCCCAGTAACTATAATCGGGCGTTAATTTATCTTCAACGGGCCAAATTTTATTTTGCAGCCATTCCATTAAGGGAGCTTCCTCGCCGAGTCCCCGCAATAAAATCATAGCTGCGTGGGTGTGAGCGTTCACAAATCCCGGAATAACCGCCATTTTTCCATGACCTGAAATAATTTTATCTGCGCTTGGCGGAGTCTGTGAGGAGTCAATAATTTCTGCGATCCTTCCTTTAGATACTAACATGTGAACACGTTCGGCCTTTGTCCGTGAGCCGTCGAGAATTAATACATCTTTAAATAGTGTAGCCATTTCTTACTCCTTTACGTAGGGTTCTAAAAATTTCATCCAGTGAAGAATCCCGGCACCATTCATGTGAACCCCGTCAACTGTGTAACGTTCGGGCATGTTGTCATCTTCAGCAAAAAATTTGTGAACGTCTAATAATTTGCAGCCTAAATCTTTTGCTATATCCGGTAAAAGCTCATTCACTGCATTAATTATATTGCTTGGCCGTCTAGTTTCAAATTTGCCGTTGTTGACGACTGGTAAAAGGGTCTCAAGATAAATTTTTGTTGCGGGCGAACCTGCTTTGACTCGTTCTATAATTTTTCTGATATTTGCTGCAATATCAACCGGAGCAACGTTATAAACTATATCATTGATTCCGATTTCTATAAATAATTTTGCGGGCTTTCTTGATATTATCTCGCCTAACCTGTGAAGCACGCCCGTTGTTGTGTCGCCTGCTATACCGCGATTAATGACTCTCAAGTCCGGGAATACCTCATGAAATTGTATATAGTCCGTCAAACTGTCGCCCAAGAAAATAATCTCGTTCTCATATTTCGGCATTGATTCATAAATACTAGTTTTTATCATGTAATAAGGCTCGTTAATGTGAGTGCCTGCTGTTCGTGCCAGTGATGGACTGACAATAAGCGCAATTAATGCAAATGCACACAAAAATTTTTTCACGATAAATTACTCCTGCCAGCCCTTCATGTATTCGACCTGCTCATCAGTCATTGAGTCAATATTTACGCCCAGTGCCGCAAGTTTTGATTCCATTACTGCGCGGTCAATTTCTTCAGGAACAGGATATAAACCGGCCTTCAATTTATGCGTGTAAATGTAGAGTGCTGACTCTAACTGCAGTGAAAAACTTAGATCCATTATTTCAATCGGGTGTCCGTCTGCACATGCTAAATTTGTGAGTCTTCCTTCACCGAGCAAATTAATTCTCCGGCCGTCATGCATTATGTAAGTGTCAATATTATCGCGCAATTTCTCAACATGATCCGACAAAGCGTTTAAATCGGGCTTGCTGATTTCCACGTCAAAATGTCCTGCGTTGCCGAGAACTACTCCGCTTTTCATGCGTTCGATGTGCTCGCGTCTGATTACGTGAATATTGCCCGTGAACGTCAAGAAAATATCTCCGAGCGGTGCAGCTTCTTCCATGCTCATGACTCTAAAACCGTCCATGAGTGCTTCACATGCTTTGTGAGGGTCAACTTCTGTAATAATAACGTGTGCGCCATTTCCGGCAGCTCTCATTGCAGCACCGCGACCGCACCAGCCATAACCGGCAATAACGACAGTTTTTCCCGCAACAATCATATTTGTAGTGCGAATAAAGCCGTCCCATACTGATTGGCCTGTACCGTAACGATTGTCAAATAAATATTTGCTCAAAGCGTCATTAACGTCAATCATCGGGAATTTCAGAACTTTTTGCGAGTTCATTGCGCGCAATCTCTTAACGCCTGAAGTAGTTTCCTCCGAGCCTCCTAAAATATTAGGAATCAAATCCGGGCAGTCTTTGTGAACAGTTGCAACAACGTCCGCGCCGTCATCGATTATTACATTAGGTTTATAGCTCAAAACTTTATGAACGTAATTAAAATATTCTTCCGTAGTCATGCCCCTGTGTGAATAAACATGAACGCCGTTTTTTGCAAGAGCTGCGCAAATATCATCCTGCGTTGAAAGTGGATTACTTCCGCAAGCTGCTACTTTTGCGCCGAGTTTTGTAAGAGTGATTAATAAATTCGCCGTCTTAGCTTCCAAATGCAGACAAGCTGCGATAACAGCTCCCTTGAAAGGCTGCGAGTCCTTATATTTATTATACAAAAACTGCAATGAGGGCATATACTGCCACGCCCAGTTAATTTTATTCTGTCCGCGTTCTGCGAGTGATAGATCTTTGACTTCATAGTCTGCCATAAAAATTTTTGCTCCTTACTAATTATAATTTGCTAATTCTTTCGTGTACTGCTTTAAAAATTTTGCTGTGTAACCTTTGCCGTTATTGATAATTTCTTCAGGTGTTCCCGACGCTACAAGATTTCCGCCCCGTTCGCCGCCTTCCAAGCCTAAATCAATTATATAATCAGCTGACAATAACACGTCTAAATTATGTTCAATAAATATAACAGTGCTTTTGCTTCTGTCAATTATCCTATGAATTATATCAAGCAATTTCTTAACGTCCGTATAAAATAATCCCGTTGTAGGTTCATCGAGCAAATAAAGAGTCCTCCCGCCGAACTTTTTTGATAATTCTTTAGAGAGTTTAACGCGTTGTGCCTCGCCCCCCGAAAGAGTCAAAGCCGATTGACCCAATTTTATATAGCCTAATCCAGCGTCTTGAATCAACTTCAATTTATTTGCGATTTTGGGAATCTCAGCGAAAAAATTTAATGCCTCGTCTACCGTCATTGCTAGAACGTCAGCGATATTCTTATTCTTGAAGCGAACTTCTAAAGTTTCATGATTATAGCGAGTACCTTTGCATACTTCACAGTCAGAGTAAATATCCGGCAAAAATAGCATTGAGGTCTTAACACTGCCCGCACCCCCGCAAGACTCACAGCGTCCGCCCTTAACGTTAAAGCTGAATCTTCCTGCATTGTAACCGCGAACTTTTGAGTCAGGAAGACTCGCAAAAAATTCACGAATCAACGAGAAAACGCCCGTATATGTCGCAGGATTTGAACGCGGAGTCCGTCCGATTGGGCTTTGATCGACTAATACAATATTGTCAAAAAATTCTGCTCCCTGAATCGAGTCAAATTTTCCGGGCCGTTCGCGAAAATCTTTATCCAGAATTCTCCGCAAACCCTTATAAAGCACGTCATAAAGAAAACTGCTTTTGCCCGAACCTGATACACCGCTTATACAAGTAAAGACTCCAACGGGAATATCAATATTTAAATTTTTCAAGTTATTGTGTGAAGCTCCTAAAACTTTTAGCCAGCCGATTGGATCACGCCTTTTTTCTTTCTTGACGATGCCAGATGACTCGCCGCGCAAATATTTAGCTGTCTGACCGTCAGTCTTTAACACGTCTTCATAAGTGCCGGAATATAAAATTTGTCCGCCTCCCTCGCCTGCACCGGGGCCAAGTTCGATTAATTCATCAGCAGCCTGCATTGTCTCGCGGTCATGTTCTACAACTATTACTGTGTTGTCGAGACTCTTAATTGATTTCAGCGAGTTAATTAATTTCTGCGTGTCCCGTGAATGCAAACCGATTGTAGGTTCATCAAGCACATAAAGAACGCCGCTTAAATTCGATCCTATTTGAGTCGCTAACCTGATTCGCTGACTCTCACCGCCCCAAAAATTATAAGCACGACTCAATAACTACAAATAACCGACTCCGACATCAACAAGGAAATCAAGACGCTTGACAATTTCATTTATTACCTGCTCAATGATTGAACGTTCATATTTTGAGAGCTTGAAATTTTTTATCACGTCAACGAGCTTTTCAACGGGCATGACTAATAAATCACCGATAGTAAATCCCGATACTTTCACGTTTAGAGCCTCTTGACGCAATCTCAAGCCATGACAAGTTTTGCAAATATCTTCTTCTCTGTACTGCGCGACTTCTTCAGCTACATTTTCATTATCTGCGAACCATTTTAATTTTTCCTCCAGCCACCCGACAACACCTTCATAACGTCCCATATAAGGCCGGGCAATTCCTTTTTCGTCAAATATCATCGGTAATTTCTCATCGCCGCTGCCGTTCCATATGAAATTCTGCGCTTCAACGGGTAAATCTTTATAAGGCTGAGTCAAGTCCCATTTGTGTTTATCTGCAAATAATTTCAATTTCTCGATTACATGAGGCTTTGACTTCCACGGGATAATTGCGCCTTCAAGAACTGAACGATCCGGATTTATTGCAAGTTCGCGCGAAAAATGTTCGTGGCTTCCGAGACCTCCGCAATCGGGACAAGCTCCAACGGGATTATTGAACGAGAATAAACGCGGCTCAATTTCGGGGATGCTCGTTTCACAATCAGGACATGAATAATTTTCCGTCATTGTGTATTCCTGCTTGCCTTCAGGTGAGATTAACACATAACCGTTTGAAAGTTTTAATGCTGCCTCGACTGATTCTGCGATTCTTGTGCGCCTGTCCTGCGAAATTTTTAACCGATCAATGACTATTTCTATGTAGTGGCGTTTGTTCTTGTCTAGTAAAATTTCTTCCTCAAGAAATAAAATATTGCCGTCGACCCTTGCACGTGTGTAGCCTTGAGTCCTGACTTGTGCGAATAAATTTTTAAATTCACCTTTTTTGTTGCGTACTAAAGGCGAAAGAATCTCAACGCGCGAGTCATTTTCCTGAGTCAAAATGTAGTCAAGAATTTCATCGATTGAATGACGCTGTACAGGTTTCCCGCATTTAGGACAGTGAGGGACTCCGATTCTGCCATATAAGAGTCTGAAATAATCGTAAATTTCTGTAACAGTCCCGACAGTAGATCGCGGATTATGTCCGGTTCCCTTCTGCTCGATTGATATAGCAGGTGAAAGTCCGGAAATTTCGTCGACATCGGGTTTTTTCTGGACACCTAAAAATTGGCGCGCATATGCAGATAAAGACTCAACGTAACGCCGCTGACCCTCTGCATATAACGTATCGAATGCGAGCGAAGATTTACCCGACCCGGACGGCCCTGTGATTACAATTAATTTGCCGCGTGGAATGTCTATATCGATATTCTTTAAATTGTGCTCGCGTGCGCCTTTGATTGAAATTTTGTCGCTCAAAAAATTTTTTCCTCCGTAAATAATTATTTAATTTTGTAAGCCTATATTACGTAACTCTGCTGCGGGATAATTAATTTTTCCTGCAAATCTTGAATAAAGTTATTCTCCGTCTACTAAATTTTATGCTCTTGTTCTCCCGCAATAAGACTCAAACGTGTAAATGTGCCTGCTGTCATGGAACGTACATAAACTTCATGTCTGTCCCTGAACACCTGTCTAAATGTAATTCCGGAAAAACTAGCTCAATTTTTATATCCGGCAAAAAACTTAGAATTAACTTAATAGTACCCCCAATTAAAAACTGTAATAAATGATAACATAACATATTTCAGAAGATTATCGCAAAGAAGGACACACATAAAACAGACGTGTGGCATTAATCACAATCCCACAATAGGAAAAAGCTGAAGGAAGAAGGAACATCAAAGAACGAAATATTTTTGTTGAGCTTATATATTAAATTTGTTGTATGTGTGCGACCCGTTTTTTTCGCGCCCGTAATAATAAATGCACGTTTATGAAAGACTTTATTGCGTGAAGGCTTATAAATTACCTCTTGAGTCTCTCATAAAATTTGCGTGATAATTTATCGTGTGAAATAAAATTTTTTGCGCGAAAAATAAGCTGCTAATAAAAAATTTTTCTGCGTGAGACTTTGCGATAAGATTAACGATGCAACTTTTTTGTATTAGCAAAAGTATTAGTAAATCATAACTTTGTGAATAAATGCGCGAAGAAATTTTCACAAACATTATAGCATAACAGTGATATAATTATTCGCGATAAAATACGAAAAAAGGAGCTTGACAAAATAAAAAATGGCCGTCAATAAAATTTTTTCGGAGTGCGCAAAATCATGATTATCACGTGTATAATTCCTTACGCCGGAATCGGTAATCAAATGTTCATGTATGCAGGTGGATTAGCGGCGGCTCAAAGGCTTAATGCGAAACTTGCTTTAGCTCCACGCAGCTTTGATAATGTAACTAGAGAAGGCAGACCCTACCAATTAAATAATTTTCCGGCAATAACAGAAAATTTTGCTTCGTTTTGGGAGTTCTGGAAAATTTCTCCGCGTAATGCTATATTGGATTTTATGGATTACCATTATTCTTATACTTCGATTAAGCGTTACCAGTTATTCAGGCGTTTAATGCGTAAAATATTATTGAAGTGTTGCGCGCATTCATCCAGTAAAAAAATTTATAAACCTTCGTATAGTTCTTATTCGCCGGAATTTGAGAATATACAAGACAATACTTACATGATAGGTTACTGGGAGTCAGAAAAAATTTTCAGCAATATATCAGATTTAGTGCGCAAAAAATTTAAATTCGCTGATTCGTGCTTCAATCCGGAACTAACCGCAAAAATAAAATCTTGCAATTCTGTAGCTCTTCACGTCAGGCGCAGCGATAAACTTAATCACGAGTGGCACTGGGGATCAAACGAAAATTATATCAGGGCAGCAATCGAAAAAATTTACTCACTCACTGATAATCCGGAATTTTTTGTGTTCAGTGATGATATTGATTATTGCCGCGAAAATCTCCCGAAAATTTACCCCGACGCAAAATATAATTTTATATCACAGACTCCAGCTCAAGATATGGCTCTAATTACTATCTGCAAGCACGTTATAACAGCTCCGTCGACTTTCAGCTGGTGGGGTGCGTGGCTCAACGAGAATCCCCGAAAAATTATAATTGCTCCAGATATAAATTTATGGTACAAAGATTTAACTCCTGAGATTATAGCAGACAGAAAATATTTACTCCCAGAAAGTTGGATAAAAATTAATTAATTATAGTTTATACTATGTCCAAATCATATTTTATTGTGAGGAGGACTTATTTATATGCGAAAAATTTTATTGTCAGTTATTGTGCTAGTTCTTGCGTGTTCGTGTGCATGGGCTGAGTCAAATTTCGTGAATGGCGATGTATTAGTTATTATGCGCGCTCCTGAAGGCGTGAACGAACTTACTAGCGAATTTCTTAATAGTCCGGAATGTGCAGAATATATCTCAAGTGCACTAGATCCCATTGACGCAAAATTAATTACTCTCTATGACGCTATTTCTTGGGCAGATGGAAAATTACATTTTTTAGCACGCTCAGAGACTAACTCAACAGAAAAAATGATAGCAGCTCTTAAGGCAAACCCGAATGTTATCACAGCTTCACCGAATAGAATTAATAGACTTAGAAGGAGAGTCAGATAATGCGAAAAATTTTAGCGTTATTTATTCTAGTTATTGCGTGTTCGTGCGCATGGGCTGAGTCAAATTTCGTGAATGGCGATGTATTAGTTATTATGCGAGCTCCTGAAGGCGTGAACGAACTTACTAGCGATTTTCTTAATAGTCCCGAATGCGCAGAATATATCTCAAGTGCACTAGATCCCATTGACGCAAAATTAATCACTCTCTATGACGCTATTTCTTGGGCAGATGGGAAATTACATTTTTTAGCACGCTCAGAGACTAACTCAACAGAAAAAATGATAGTTTCTCTACAAGCAAATCCGAATGTTATCACAGCTTCACCGAATAGAACTAATAGACTTATAAGGAGAGTCAGGTAATGCGAAAAATTTTATTGTCAGTTATTGTGCTAATTCTTGCGTGTTCGAGTTCGTTTGCAGGCGAATTTGTGAAGGGCGACGCTATTGTCGTATTCAAATCTAATGAGTCAGTTACTATCGCAGGACTCAAAAATGGCGGAAATTTATTAGCTTCCGTAAATGCTGCCGTAAGTTCCGTCAATGCAAGCGTAAAAAATGTCTACAGCTCACTATCAGAGTCAGATAATAAAATCTTCGTTCACGTTCATTCAGACTCTAAGACGACCGAGCAGTTAATCACAGATCTATTAAAGCGTGATGACGTTCTTGCAGCCTCACCTAACAAAATTAACCGGCCAAGAGAAACACGACCAAACGATAAATATTATAATCAATTATGGGGACTTGAGAAAATTAACGCTCCTTCAGCATGGGACACTACAACAGGCAGTGAAAATATTTATGTCGTCGTAATGGATTCAGGAGTCTATACTCACCCGGATTTATCGCAAAATATCGCAGCTGATTACGCTCGTGATTTCAGCGACACATCAGACTGGTCAAACGATGAGGGAGGCCACGGGACTCACGTTGCAGGCACTATCGGCGCAGTAGGAAATAACGAAATAGGAGTCGCAGGCGTAAATTGGAACGTCAAAATTATTCCCATCAAAATCGAGAACTCTGACGGAACTATGCCAGACAGTAATATCATTAACGCATTCAATTATTTAACTGAACTCTTGCGCGATAATCCTAATATGAAAATTGCCGCTGTTAATATGTCGTTCGGTGGGTATTCGAGTTATACGCCTCAAGAAGCAGTTACTAAAGACGCTACATATGCCGTATACAGTGCATTTGATAAATTGAATCGCTGTCTAATGGTCGCAGCTGCAGGCAACGAGGGAATCACAGAACAAGGCCCTATGCCCTTCACGCAGCCTAATGTTGAATGGGAAATATACGGCTATAAATACCCGACTTTTTACGCAGGTGATTACGATTATCCTATTTCATATATCGGACTTAATAATTTAATCGCTGTAGGGTCTATCAATGTAAGCAATGACGCGCCGGATTTTACTAATTTCGGCGATGGTGTTCATGTAGCAGCTCCCGGAGTTAGAGTATTAAGCACTTATAAACCGGTCGGCGAATCAAAAGATGTATATATTCGTATGAGCGGGAATTCAATGGCGACTCCTCATGTAACAGGTTCTATCGCCCTTCTTGCGTCTGCATACCCTCAAGCTACAACGACACAGCTAAAGACGGCATTATTTCAGGGTGCTAACTCAAATATTAACCCCTTAGCTTATCCGTATAAATATAAATGCGAACTAGCCCCGGAAATCGCAGAAGCCATAGTCGAGCAATTAATATCAGATGACCAAATACAGCCGGCAGACAAAGAGTCAGAAATTCAGAAATATACAAATTTAATTATAGACGGCCTGAAAGTTTATGAATCTCTTGACGGAAAATATAAAGTCTCGAAATATGGGCTAATTGATGTAAACGCGTCGTTAAGCCTTCTCGCCGGCTTTGTCGCAAATAATGAATATCTCGAACCCGTTGACGATGAATCAGAAAATATCTATACAGGCTCAGGGCCGGGAGGGTGTAATATTTTTGCGGGATTATTTATTTGTGCAGGTCTGCTATTATTGACGAAAAAATAAAGTCAAAGGCAAAACCTTTTTTGCAGACGGTGCCGTCCCGTTGGTCGCAGCAAAAGCAAAAATTTATGGAGGTCATATCATGAGAAAAATTTTATTGTCAGTTATTGTGCTAATTATTGCGTGTTCGTGTTCATTTGCAGGAGAATTTATCGAGGGCGACGCACTTGTAATCTTCAAGTCTCCGGAAAATCAGCAGGTTACTATATCAGCTCTCAAAAACGGGAATTTATTAGCTTCCGTAAATGCTGCTCTAAGTTCCGTCAATGCAAGCACGAAAAATGTTTATGAGATTCTATCAGAGTCAGATAACAAAATTTACGTTCATGTTCATTCAGACTCACTCACAACAGAGCAGTTAATCACTGAATTATTAAAGCGCGATGACGTTATAGCAGCCTCGCCGAACAAAATTAATCACGTAACAAAGACTCCTAATGACAAATTTTATAGCGAGTTATGGGGACTCGAAAAAATTAACGCTCCTTCAGCATGGGACTACACAACAGGCAGTAAAGATATTTATATTGCAGTAATTGACTCAGGGTTCTATCAGCACGAGGATTTATTGCCGAATATCGCAGTTGAATACGCAAAAAGTTTCATCAGCTCCGAGCCCTGGTACTATGACTCATTCGGACACGGTGAACACGTCGCAGGCACTATCGGCGCAGTCGGAAATAACAACATCGGCGTAACTGGCGTTAATTGGAACGTGAAAATTATTCCCCTCAAAGTCGGCGGAAAAGATGTCGGTCTTCCTGATGATAAAATTGTTGAGGCAGTAAATTATTTAGTCGGCCTCCTTCGTGATAATCCTGATATGATAATGCCAGCTGTTAATATGTCGTTCGGGGGTTATTCAGATTTCACGCCTTCAGAAGCTATAACTAAAGAAGTTATGTACAGCGCATATAAAGTCTTTGACAATCTGAACCGCTCAATAATGGTAATAGCTGCCGGAAATGAATCAATGCCCGTCGGAAAGCCCGCACCTTTTGACCAGCCTTTATATGAATGGCAGACAATGTATCATCTAGAATCACCGGAATATAAAAAAGGTCAATACGTTTATCCGCCGTCATATATCGGATTAAATAATGTTATCGTCGCCGGAGCAGTTGACTCAAGCGACAAAGCACCTGACTTCTCAAACTGGGGAGAATCTGTCGACATCATTGCACCAGGTCAGCAAATTCTAAGCACTTATACAATTGACGCAAGCAGCTCGCCTGAAGGTGAGACTCAGCCGTATGTTTCTCTTGATGGTACGTCAATGTCAGCTCCTCACGTTACGGGAGCAATAGGTTTATTAGCTTCAAGATTTCCCGACGCAACACCTTCACAAATTAAGCGTGCATTACTTCAAGGCGCAAATAAAAATATTAATCCCCTCATTTATCCGTATCAATATAAATTAGATTATATTCTGCCGATAATCCCTTATCTTGTAAGCAGAGACATAGCAAGAAATATAATTTCAGAAGATAAACGCGAGGAAGAAATTTCACGGCGCACTCAGGAAGCTATTGACGGCCTCAAAGATTATCAAGCACTTGACGGAAATTATAAAGTCTCCCGTTACGGCCTGCTTGACGTTTATTCAGCTATGAACGAATTAGAGTTAATTATCGCGCAGGAAAATCGTAATATCTCAAGTTCGGGAGGATGTAACATTTTTGCGGGAATATTTATTTGTGCTGGTCTGCTATTATTTACGCGTAAAAAATAGGGAGGTCATATCGTGAGAAAAATTTTGTTGTCATTGTTTATGCTAGTTCTTGCGTGTTCTAGTTCGTTTGCAGGTGATGCTCTTGTAGTCTTCAAGTCTCCGGAAAATCAGCAGGTTACTATATCAGCTCTCAAAAACGGGAATCTATTAGCGTCAATAAATGCTGCCGTGAGTTCTGCCGGTGCTAGCGTCAAAAATGTTTATGAGTACTTATCAGAGGCCGATAATAAAATTTTCGTCTACGTTCATTCAGACTCGCTCTCAACTGATGAATTAATCGCAAATTTTAAGGCTCGTGATGATGTTATAGCCGCCTCACCTAACAGAGTCAATCATCTAACAAAGACTCCTAATGACGAATTTTACAGCGAGTTATGGGGACTTGAACGCATACAAGCTCCTAGAATGTGGGATACTAATACAGGAAGTGATAATATTTATGTTGCGATCATGGATTCAGGTTTCTATCCCCACCCTGATTTAGTGCCTAATATCGCAGAAAAATACGCGCGTTCATTCGTTGAGGGCGATACTCAAGGCTGGCAGTATGACCCGCTCGGACACGGTGAACACGTCGCAGGCATTATCGGCGCAGTCGGTAATAACAATATCGGCGTAACAGGCGTAAACTGGAAAGTTAAAATTATCCCGCTCAAAGGCTTTGAGGCAAACGAAATTATCGCAGGATTAAATTATTTAACGCAAATCATAAAGGAAGATCATATCAAAGTCGCTGCTATTAATATGTCGTTAGAAGGCTTTTCCAGCGAATCACCGGCCGAAATGCTAAATGACGCGTGGTATTTAGCTATGAAAGCATTTGACGATTTAAATTATTCTGTGTTCGTTATTGCAGCCGGCAACGAGGGAATTAATACAGGAAGTCCTACACCTTTTACACAGCCACAATTTGAATGGGAGTTCATGTACAATTTAACAGAGCCTGAATATAAAGCGGGACAATATATTTATCCTGCAAGTTCTATTCTGAATAATAAAATCGTAGTCGGAGCAACTGACTCAAGCGATAAAGCAGCTTATTTCACTAATTGGGGAGAATCAGTCGATATTTGCGCGCCCGGTTGTGAAATTTTGAGCACTTATACCCCAGACGCTGATGACTATGACGGCACAGCACCTTACGTTTATAAAGTTCTTAACGGCACATCAATGTCAACACCTCACGTCGCGGGAGCAATTGCACTTCTCGCAGCAGAATACCCGAAAGCTACTCCTGCACAACTCAAAGCAGCTATACTTCAGGGAGCAGACAAAAATATTAATCCGCTGGTCTACCCGTATCAATATAAATTAAATACGGCAGTCGAGAAAATCAAGAAAATAGTAAATGAAAGTCTCGACAAAGGCGCATTAACTCAACAGGAGGCAGACGCAGAAATTATTTCACGCACTCAGGCAGCACGCATAGCACTTAGTGATTATGAGGAGTTCGACGGAAAATATAAGATTTCCAAATACGGCCTTCTCAACGTGAGAGCTTCATTAAGCGCATTAGAGACAATTATTTATCGGGATCACGCGAAAGAAGGCAGCAAGGGCGGAGGCTGTAACATTTTTGCGGGAGTGTTTATCTGCGCGATTCTATTCTTGCGTAAAAGAGTGTAAACCGCGAAAAAATTAGCGTCCTGACGAGTATAAAACTTGCCGGGACGTTTTTTTGTGTGCTAATATAACCGGAAAAAGGAGTCTCACAATGCAGCAAATTAGCTCTCACTCACAAAATTTAATTGACGAAAAAATTAATGCACTCGCTGAAATATTCCCGGAGGCCGTAACTGAATCTTTTAACGATGACGGCGAATTAATTAAATCAGTAGACTTTGACATTTTACGGCGGGAACTCTCAAATAATTTTGTTGACTCAACTAAGCAGCGTTACTCGTTCACTTGGCCGGAAAAAGATATTACACTCACTCAAGCAATGAGACCTACAACAAAGACTCTAAGGCCGTTAATTGACAAGTCAGCAGGCAGATACGGCACAGAAGGAAATTTTGACAGCGAAAATATTTACATTGAGGGCGATAATTTAGACGCGTTGAAAATTTTGCATGAGACTTATTTGCGCAGGGTGAAATTAATTTACATAGACCCGCCTTATAACACGGGAAAAGATT
>JAFSXS010000037.1 GCA_017443945.1 Synergistaceae bacterium | reverse complement strand
GCGGAGTGATTCAATTTTGTCAATACCTCCTATTACGTAAAATTTGCATAAAGTTTAGCATAAATTAATCTCGTAATAAAGTTTAAGGCATAAAATAAATTTTTCCCCTCGCTAAAAAACGGGGGGAGTTGTTATATTACGGTTTGTACGCTTTATAATAATGGTGCGGGACTCGTTCATTTTCCGGAGGCAGCTGCATATAATCGCCGTATTTCTGCGTCAAAATCTCGTGATAGCCTTTAGGTACCGGGACGCTAAAATCTTCAAACTTGAGATAAATTGTCTCGTCAAAATATTCACGTTTCCAACATTCAGAAGTCTCCCAGCCCGGAATCCCGACATATTCGCTGGTGTCGAATTTATATTTTTTTGCGATTGAGTCAAGTATCTTCAATGCGAGTCGGCGCGAAAAATTTAACCCGAAAACTTTACGCACAAATCTACATGTATAAACAAATGCAGCGTATCTGATTCTGCGTAATAACGTCTTACCTAGAATATATTTATTTCCACCTATTAAATGAAATATGATTAAATCTGCAATTTTGCGCCTGTTACCCGTCAGCCATTGAGGCCCCTCAAGACCGTCCATAGGGTAAACGTCAACAAATAAACCTGATTGATATGATTCTGTGATTGAGTTCGTAGTCTCCGAGACTCTAGCAATATAATAAGGGTAATTTTTGCGCGTAAGAATGTGATCTAAATGTAGCCCCCCCCCCCCTTGCATAAAGTACTTAATAAATTTTTCATAGTCATTACGTTTCATGACGATATCAAGATCATCATCCCATTTAATAAAGCCTCTTTCACGAACCGCACCCAGCAAAGTCCCGAACATAACCCAATATTTTATGTCAAGTTCTTTGCAAATAGAGTCTATTCTCTTGAGGACGTATAATTCCGCGTCGTGAATCTCGTCAATTGTCATTTCCTGCATTAAATTATTCCTCCTAACGCATAAATCAAGCCCGTTATAAAGCTCGCTAAGTTCGTGAATATCAGAGTCATAAAAAGTTTTCTCGTCATGTCAATATTCACGCATACACACAAAGCAAATTCTAGCAGGACTATAATAATTTCGCTAATAAATAATATAATCATGAACTCAATCGAATCGCCCGCAAAAGTCATCGAGTCTAAATATTGATTCAGAATCAAGTTACTCATTATGTTTATCGCCGCAAAGCATGAACACTCACGAAAATTTTTATAGCCCGCAAAATAAAATATCGGAGTCTCAATCAATGCCGTAAAAATCGCAATTATGCACATAAATTAACCCCGCAGCAAATAAGCTCAAAAATTGTATAACCGTCATAACATACGGCGACACCGCAAAATATTCTTTCAGGAAATACCCCGGCACAAGACACCCCGCAGCAAGTCCGAACATCAAGCCCGGATAATCAGGAAAAATTTTTTGCAAGAGTCTTAACGTCAGCGGCATCGTCATATTAAACGCGAACACAAGCAGAATAACCGCAAGATTTCCAGTCATTTGCAGCGCAAAAAAACTCATCACAAAAATTGCAAGTATACATTTTTTCCAGCCGGCTAAATCGCAGAGAATCCCTCCCGCCGATTTCCCCAACGCAAAAACGCACGGCATTAACATAACAAAACCGGGAATTTCTGCCGAACCTCCGAAGCCGCGAAGAATCACACACCCAAGCAGCAATAAAGCTCCAATTATTAGCAATCCTGACACTTTTTGCGGGTGATTATAAATATTTTCATGAACTCGAAATTTTTTCGCGCAAAATAAAGCCGTCCCAGTAAAAATTATGCAAATTACTTCAAATATCAGCGCACTAACAATTTGAGCAAGTCCAAGCCCTAAACCGATTGCACCGCTTGATACAAATATTCCAGGTTCACGAAAATTTTGCGAACGAGTCAGAATCATCACGCCCGCTGACACATGAAATAAACAATTTCCAGACGCAATTAATATAACCTGCAAAAATGTGCCGAGACCAGCAAATAATCCTCCCGCAAGCAAAACAGGAGCAACAGCAAAGACCGGCAGAATTAAATTTTTTCGCTTGTCAAGAATTAACCCCGCCAGCCATTGAAGACCGAACGCTATCACAGTGTAAATCCCGAAATAATATAATATCTCGTCAAAATTAGCCTCGTTCACTGCATAATCAGCCAGTACAGCACCGCAGACTCCGTCAACTGCAAAATGTAAAATCGTACATAACAGCAGCATTTATTAATTCGCGATAAAATAAATTTCGCCGTTCACGTTATAAACAGTTATACGCCTTCTGTAAATTCTCGCGCGCTTGCCTGACTCACTGCACTTGGCCTCAAGGAAATAATTTAATTTTTCGCCGTTTTCCGGACGCTGATATGTCAGAACGCGTTTAATTATTTCTGTGTCCTCTGTGCTTGTGCCGCTAAATGAATCAAGCAAATTATCATCATTCCTGAACGTGAAAGAATAATTTACATCTTTAGAAATCGTCATAACAAATTCTACTGCGCATTCTTTATCAGTAACGGGAGTCAATTCAAATTTTGCGCGCGTAAAAATTGCAGGACGATTCGGACGTACAACCGGTGCGGGCTGCGGTCTTGGCCGTCTAAATATTCTAGGGTCTGCAATATCTCCCGAAGCTGTCCCGGCAAATAATGCAAGTGATATAACAGCAATTACAAAACGTTTCATAAAATAAATCACGCTCTCAGAAAAAAATTTTTATTCATGTGAGTATAACACACTTGACAAAATTTTAATTTGCACTCATAATTTCGTACCTGAAAATTAAATTGTTTCAGGAGGTTTTTACATGGCCAGAAAAATGATTTATGGCATCGAGGATCGGCCGCCGTTCGTAATAATGCTTCTTTCAGGAGCGCAGCACGTTTTAACGCTTTTCGGTTCGACAACATTAGTTCCCTTAATATTTGGCCCCGCGATGGGAATGGACACTTTACAAATAGCTTCGTTAATATCCTGTGTTTATTTCGGAATGGGTGTAGCAACGTTAATACAGACAAGCAAAAAGCTCGGTTCAGGACTTCCAATAGTACAAGGATCGAGCTTTTCTTTTATCCCTTCGGTTATGACAGTTATAGCACTCTACAAAGCAGCAGGCCCCGAAAGTGTAATGCAATATATGGCGGGAGGCTTAATCGCGGGCGGAATAATTTTATCTGTCATCGGTTACAGCCGCATAGTCGGTGTGATTCGCAGAGTAATAACCCCTGTAGTAATCGGCCCGGTAATAATGGCAATAGGATTTTCTCTCGCAGGAACAGCAGTACAAGGAAACGCAGCTAATTATTGGCCGGCTTCACTTGCGGTCGTGATATTAATTTTCTTGTTCAGCTTAGTAATTCGCAACAAGTACATAAACATTTTCGCGATTTTATTAGCGATTGTGATTACTTATACAATTTGTCTTATTCTCTCAAGTAATGGAGTCTTTGCACCTGATCACCCCGCTTACGTAAATTTTGCGAAGGTTGGCGAGGCTTCATGGATTAGAGATTTCAAGACAGTTATAATTCCGTGGGGTATGCCGAAATTTAGTTTAATGGCAATAGCAGCAATGTTAGCAGGTTTCTTCGCAACAATGATTGAATCAATCGGCGATTATCATTCAGTTTCTTACGCGTCGGGAGTTAGCGATCCTGACTCAGAGACAATCAGCAGGGGAATCGGTGCAGAAGGTCTTTGCTGTGCGTTATCGGGTGTGTTCGGTTCAGTAGGTACAACGTCATACACTGAAAATATCGGCTTAATCGGATTAACAGGAGTTGCTTCAAGAGCTGTAGTCCGCACAGGAGCAGTAATATTAATTCTCATGAGCTTTGTAGGAAAATTGAGCGCGTTAATTGCTACAATGCCTTCACCCATTATCGGAGGTGCTTATATAGCTTTATTCGGCACAATTGGCGCAATGGGCATACAAGTTTTAATGCGTGCTGACATGTCGAGCCAGAGAAATATTTTAATCGTCGGTTTTGCGTTCTTAATGGCGTTAGGTCTTCCCGGCTGGGTTGAGCAGAATCAGGCTTTATTTATGAACCCGGCAAGCAGTCAGTTAATGCAGACTTTAGGCGGGATGATCTGGGCAGTGTTAAAGACTCCGATGGCAGTAGCAGGACTTTGCGCAGCCATTTGCGACTCACTTATTCCAGGAACTGACGCAGAACGCGGAATTAGCAGAGAATCGAATTAAGCGTAAATTTTTATAGATAGATATTCACGTTCTCCCAGTCGTTATGGCCGGGAGAAATTTTTTTTACGCGAATAGAGCCGTAAAGAACATCACATAAATTAAACCCGGCAGCATATCGCAGAGTCTCAATTTCGTTAGCTTCAACATGTTTAAACCTATTCCAATAATCATTAAGCCGCCGACTCCTGAAATATTTGCGTACATTTCCGGCGTAATTAGCGACTCAATTAACGACGCTGCAAGTGTAAAAGCTCCCTGATAAATAAATAACGGCACAACAGAAAATAATACTCCTATCCCGAACGAACCGGCCATCATCATAGACGCGACTCCGTCCATAACTCCTTTGGTGATTAATATTTCGGGATCATGTCTCAACCCGTCATTAAATGCACCGATTATCGCCATAGCTCCCACACAAAATAATAATGTAGCATTCACAAATCCTTGAGTAAAATTAGAGTTTGAGTCGGACTTGCTAAATTTTTCACGCAATTTATCGCCCAGAATATTTAATTTTTCTTCGAGTCCGATAATTTCACCCGTTATAGCTCCTAATACGAGACTTAATAACACTGGAATGGAATTTTTTGTGTTCAGAGTCATATTTATTCCTACATAGCACGTGAACAGCCCAAGACAGTTAAAAATTGTCCCGCGTTTTTGTTCGGATATAAATTTTCCCGCAAATAACCCGATAAGACTTCCGATTATTACTGTAATGCAATTAAATATAGTTCCTCCGGCCGGAATTGATTTAAAGATTTCAAGCATATAAAATTTTACTCCTGTTTAAAATTTTCGCTCATTGTAGCACATAAATTATGATATATTATTTGCGTGAAAGGCGGTTGACAAAAATTGTCGAGCAATAAAAGTATAATAATGGAGTCAGGAGTCAGGAGTCAGGAGTCAGGACAAGGGCAATTTGCGCTTACTCCGGTTATTTTCGTGAACGTGAAAAATTATTAGCGTCGTCATCAGGAGGAGCAGCAATCGCACTATCAGAATCAATAATTAAGCAGAACGGGATAATTTTCGGGGCTTGTTACTCGTCTGATTTCAGGTTTGCTGAATTTACCTGCGTTGAAAGACTCGAAGATTTAGACAGACTCAAAGGTTCTAAATATGTCGAGACCAGCAAGAAAAATTTATGGCCGTTAGTCGCTGAAAAAATAAAGTCAGGCCGTAAAATATTATTTATCGGACTCGGCTGTGATGTAGCGGCGTTAAAATCTTTCGTCAAAGCAAATAATCTCGACGACTCAAATTTGTACACGGTTGATTTAATCTGCTACGGGCCAACATTAAAGGAAGTTCACACGCAATATATAGAATCTCTCACTAAAAAATTTAATTCGCGCATAAAAAATTTCACTGTACGCTATAAAAAATTAGGCTGGACTCCTGCTTTTATCAGGGCAGAATTTGAGGACGGCAAAATTTTCTGTGAAGAGTTTTATAAATCCGATTACGGGCGGGCGTTTGCTTCATTTGCTCGTGAATGCTGCTATTCTTGCAGGTTCAGAGGCGTTAATAATAAATCAGATATAACAATCGGCGATTTTTGGGGAATAAATCACGAAATGAGCGGCTACAATCCCGACGGCGTGTCAGTCTTTATCGTGAACAATGAGCGCGGAAAAAATTTAATTGACATGATTGACACGAAAAATTTTGCTTTAATGCCCGCTGATATAGATTTTATTCTTGACAATAATTCAATGTATTATCTGACCCGAAATAAACCTGCTGATTACGAAAAATTTTGCGGTGATTTAATGCGCGCAGGACTTCACAAGGCGTTAATCAATCATGACGGCGGATACTTGAAAGTTTACGCGAGAAAATTTATCCCCTCACGAGTCAGAAAATTTATCAAGCGGACAATCTTGCACAGACAATAAAAATTTTCCCTCTCCTGCGAAATAACAAGAGAGGGCTTGTAATTATTATATTCCTGCTGCGCGCTTTAATTCTTCGGCTCTGTCAGTCTTCTCCCAGCCCGGCAGAACTGGTAAATCAATTCTTCCCATATGGCCGTAAGATGCAAGAGCTTTATATTGAGGCTTCCTCAAATCTAAATCGCGGATAATCGCAGCGGGTCTGAAGTCGAAAATCTCACGCAGTAATTCAGAAATTTTTTCATCGCTGATTTTTCCTGTACCGAAAGTATTTACATTGAGCGAGACAGGTTCAGCGACTCCGATTGCATAAGCGACTTGAATCTGGCATTCGTCAGCAATTCCGGCCGCGACGATATTTTTTGCAGCATAACGAGTCATATATGCGCCGCTTCTGTCGACTTTAGTGGGATCTTTGCCGGAAAAAGCTCCGCCGCCATGAGGTACCCAGCCGCCGTAAGTGTCGACGATAATTTTGCGTCCTGTCAAACCTGAGTCAGCCATCGGACCGCCCTTGACGAATCTTCCCGTAGGATTCACGAAAATTTTTGTGTCATGATCGATTAAATTTGCCGGTACTATGGGCGTGATTACGTGTTCGATTATGTCTGCTCGAATTTGCTTCAAACTTGCTTCCGGGTGATGCTGTGCAGATACTACGATTGTATCAGCGTGAACGGCCTTGCGATTCTCATAGCGCAAAGAAACTTGAGTCTTTCCGTCCGGTCTCAAATATGAAAGTGTGCCGTCTTTGCGGACTCTCGTTAATTGACGTGAAAGCGCGTGAGCTAGTGCAATGGGCATAGGCATAAATTCTTTTGTCTCGTTGCACGCATAACCGAACATCATGCCTTGATCGCCTGCTCCGGTTTTAGCAATGTCGTTTTCTGATAAATCCTGCTCGCGGACTTCGATAGCATTATTAACGCCCTGTGCGATGTCGCTTGACTGTTCGTCTATTGCCGTGAGAACTGCGCAAGTTTCTCCGTCAAAACCGTATTTAGCGCGTGTGTAGCCGATTCCGTTAATAGTTTCGCGCGCAATTTTTGGAATATCGACATAAGTTTTTGTGCTGATTTCGCCTGCTACGACAACAAGTCCCGTAGATACAAGAACTTCACAAGCGACTCTGCCCATAGGATCGTCTTTGAGAATCGCGTCAAGAACACCGTCTGAAATCTGGTCTGCTACTTTGTCGGGGTGTCCTTCAGTAACTGACTCGGACGAGAAAATAAATTTTTCTGACATAATAAATTATTTGCCTCCTTACATAATAAACAACGCACCCTCCGGAATTCAAGAGAGTGCGCTAAAAAATTTTTCTTGTCTCTCTCTCATCATCCAGCGTAAATAATTGCTGCCGGTATTGGCACCTGATTCGAACAGGTTGCCGGGCTTCATAGGGCCGGTCCCTCCACCTCTCTCGATAAGAGTTATATTTTTATGAATTAATCGCTACTTTGAGTACAACTCAACTGCGAGAATTTCATTTACTTCGATTGGCAGTTCCTCGCGTAAAGGTTCACGGATTAATTTTGCGCTGAACTGTGATTTATCCTTCTCTAAATAAGGCACATTGAACGAGACAAGCCCGTTAAAATTATTCTCTACTAATGGATTTGTGCGAGTCTTTTCTTTAAGGCTGATAACGTCATTAACTTTGACTCCGAATGAAGGAATGTCAACTTTTTCGCCGTTTACGAGCACATGACCATGACTCACAAGCTGTCTCGCCTGTCTGATTGAACGCGCGAATCCTGTTCTATAAACTAAATTATCTAATCTGCATTCAAGAGCTTTCAAGAGTGCTACACCGGTCATTTCTTCACTTTTTTTAGCCATGTCGAAATAACGTGCAAATTGTCTCTCAAGAATCCCGTAATATGCTTTAATTTTTTGTTTCTCCATTAATTGCAGGCCATATTGTGAAACTTTCTGACCTGTACGGGCTGCTGCGGCGGCTGCGGTTTTCTTTGTATCTGTACGCTTTAAAGCCTTAGGGTGTCCGCATACGTTCACACCCAGATGTCGGCATAATTTGAATCTCGGCTCTCTT
>JAFSXS010000036.1 GCA_017443945.1 Synergistaceae bacterium | reverse complement strand
TGCGGCCTTATCTGTCATTTGTCAAGAGTCCTTTCACATAAATTTTAGCAAATTATATCATTTTCCTTCACTCAATAAAATTTTTGCGTGTTCCTGAGCCTCGCTTAAATCCGGCGACCCTGATAACATTCTTGCAATTTCCTTGACTCGTTCATAGTCGCGTATATTTTTCATGGAAGTTTCTCCGTTAATCCGCTGTATCAAAATGTGCGAATCTCCCAGTGCCGCAATGGACGCTTCATGAGTTACTAGAATGACTTGACACTTGCGGGATAATTTTTTCAGCTGTAAACCGGATAATACAGCCGCCCGCCCTCCGAGTCCTGCTTCTACCTCGTCAAAAACTATAGTGGGAGGCAGCCACTCATCAGGCAAAGAAAGCTGCAATGCAAGTAAAAGCCTGCTCAATTCACCGCCCGACGCAATTTTTTCGACACGTCCGACTCTTGAGCCTTCCTGTAAAATAAATTCGGCCTCGTCTGCTCCATCACGACGTAATTTTTGCAAGCCGTTAAGATTTATATTAAATTTTATAGTGTTCATAGCGAGTTCACTTAAAATATTATTCACTCGTTCTGATAAAATTTTAGCGGTTTCTTGTCTTGAGTGCCTGATTTCCATAGCGAGGGCGTTTGCTTTCTTCTTGTCATTGAGTGATTTAATCGATAAATTTTCGAGCTCGTTATAACTTTTTTCGAGCCATTCAAGACTCGTATAAATCTCGTCGCAGTAATTTAACAGCTCGTTCTCGTCGGGAATATTGCAAAGCCGCTTGAGTTTTCGTAAAGCTCCGAGTCTGGACTCAATTTTTTCGCGTTGAGTTAAATAATTTTCGCCGTCATCAAGTTCTATATTATTAGCAGACTCGAATAAATTATTAATTGCTTCACGGGTTAATTTTTCGTCATCGTCATTCATGAATGAGTACAAATTTTCAAAGCAAGTTTTTACTTGTTCAACTAATCCATTTTCAGAGAGTCCGCCGGTGAGTGAATCAAGGCTATTTTTTGCGCGGTTAATCTCTGATATTTTGTGAGTTATATCAGCTAATAAATTTTCTAGTTTTTTTTCGAGTCCCTGTTCAGGCCGGGCAATTTTCACTAAATCAAAAATTTCTCGTGCATTTGAGTATTTGCGTTCGATCTCGGCGCGTTTTTTCTTGAGAGTCCGCAATTCCTGTGAACTTTCTTTAGCTAAATCAAAAATTTCATGAAACGAGTCAAATAATTTCGCGGGCAGAAACGAGTCAAGCATTGCTAACTGTCTATCACTCTCTAATAATTCAATTTGTGCGAACTGGCTTTGAATCTTAACGAGCGAGCTTGCTATTTGTGCGCATTCATTGAGACCGGTTATAGCTCCCTGAACTTTTGCGCGGCTCCGTCCAGTGTTTAATATTTCGCGTGTTATTGTCGTGTCCGTAAATTTTGCTTCAACTTGGCCGAGTTTCTCACCAGCACGAATAAATTTACCGCCTCCCCGACTCCCAGTTAATAGCTCAAGAGCACGCACGACACTTGACTTCCCTGCACCGCTTTCACCTGTTATTACGTTTAGGCCTGAAGTGAATTCGAGCGACGCAGATTTTATACCGCCTATATTTGAAATTTTTAGAGAGTCAATCATGATAAAGCAGCTCGATTATTTATGAAAATTTTATAGTTTATAAGAAATTGCGCCGGTTGTATTCTCATATAATTAGAGATTTTATCGCGATTACTCATTAAAATATAGAAATTTCGCAGCACACACAATAAAATAATGAAAATTTTATAGCTTGTAAAACTTTGCGCCGGCCTTATTCTTGCATAAAGTGAGACAGCAGAAAAAAATTTATCGCAGTTATTCGCACATAATGAATGCATAAAAAATTTATCGCTCATTTGCCCGCATATTATCACGCAATTATAAATACTCATTCGCCCCAGCCTAATTTTTCGCGCACTATATCAAGAAAATTTCTATCAGGTAAATTCACAGTTCTTATTTTCTTAGTACGTGATAGTCTTATTTCGATTCTGTCGCCCGGCAATACTTCATAAACGAGCTGGCCGTCCTGAGTCAACATTAAATCCCGTGAACTTCCGCGAGCTATTAACGTGATTCTGTCATCTTCAGAGCCCACTAACGGCCTTGAATAAAGAGTATGAGCGCACAAGGGAGCTAATAATATCGCATTAACGTGCGGGGGTATCATGGGCCCTCCGGCTGATAAAGCATAAGCAGTTGACCCGGTCGGAGAAGAAATTATTACGCCGTCAGCAGGTAACACGCAAAAAAATTCGTCGTTGAATCTTATTTCAATATGAAGCAATCTAGCTATTGAGCTTGTACTCAAGACTACATCATTGAGGGCATAAATTTTATAAAGCTGTGAGTCATCGTGATACAAGACACAACGCAAAACTCTGCGCTCCATCACGTTAAAATTTTCGGATAAAATATTCTGTAAATCTTTAATAGCTCCGTCGGGCCTGCTTGAAGCGAGAAATCCTAAATGTCCGAGATTTATTCCGTGCAAAATTATATCAGTTCCCATTATGAATCTTGCAGCGCGTAAAAATGTCCCGTCCCCGCCGATTACCAGCGCAAGTTTTACAGTTTTCAGCCATTGTTCATCGTCAAGTCCTGCAGTAGTGAGTGCGCTTGCTTCCTGTTTAGGTAATAGGAACCGGCAATTATTATTATTTGCCCATTCAAGCAAATTTTTCGCCATATTCACGGCCTCAGGCTTACGAAGATTTACGATCATTCCGAGTTCATTCATGATTTAAATTATATCAGGGCTTAGAATTCTTTGTATAACATGCTTGCTTGAATACCGTTATTATTCTGATATTTGCCGTTCGTGTAAAGTTCGTAGGGCTCTGAAATTGTGTGATAATAGATCTGCGCAATTTGGACTCCGGCGTAAATCCTGACAGGCTGAACACAAAATAATTCGAGCGTCCAATATCCCGCAAAACCTATATCTCCGAATCCTGCTGTTACATGAATGCAAATTCCGAGCCTGCCTATTGATGAGCGGCCTTCTAACATGGGAATAAAATTTTTTGTGCTTGTATATTCATGAGTTCGGCCAAGATATAATTTGCCCGGCTGTAAAATAAAGCCTTCAGGAGGAATCAAAATTTTTTGAGTGGGATTATCTTGTTTCATGTCGAGAGATTCGCGTGTGTAAATCAATAACTCGTTATGCAATGACAAATTATAACTATTTGGATTTAAGCGCGACTCGTCAAAAGGATCTATTATTATTTCGCGTCCGATAT
>JAFSXS010000035.1 GCA_017443945.1 Synergistaceae bacterium | reverse complement strand
CTGCGCAATTTTTCATTTAACGTCAATCAAGGCGAAAGAGTCGCTATAGTCGGCCATAACGGAGCAGGAAAATCAACGACTCTGAAAATTTTAAGCCGCATAACTTATCCGACAGAGGGCAGAATTTCTATCAAGGGCAGAGTATCGAGCCTATTAGAGGTCGGGACAGGCTTTCACCCGGAATTAACTGGACGCGAAAATATTTATCTCAACGCAGCAATCTTAGGAATGAGACGCAGCGAGATTAAGCAAAATTTTGACGCAATAGTTGACTTTTCTGGAGTAGAAAAATTTATTGACACGCCCATAAAACGCTATTCAAGCGGAATGTCAGTCAGACTCGCATTTGCTATAGCCGCACACTTGAGATCTGAAATATTAATAGTCGATGAAGTTCTTGCAGTCGGTGATATAGATTTCCAGAAAAAATGTCTCGGCAAAATGGACGAAATAAGCCACGAAGAAGGACGTACGATTTTATTTGTGAGTCATAATATGGGCGCAGTTCTTCAGCTCTGCAACAGAATAATTTGTCTTGAACACGGCCAAATGGTATTTGATACAAAAGATGTCGTAGAAGGCGCACAAAGATATATGAGTTTCTCAAAGCTCACGGAAGACGACGCAGAATGGCGCAACCCCGGCGATAAATACGAAAATGAATACTTCAAGCCGCTTAGATTCGGTTTATATGACTCAGAGGGCAAAATTAACGCAGCTTCAGTCAGACGCAATGATGATTTATTCGTCGAGATTGAAGGAATCGTCAAGAAACCTAATGCAGCTTTAGGCGTGGGCTATGCAATGTATAATCAGTCAGGAAATTTGCTTTATTGGACATTCCACAGCGATCAAGCTAACAGCTCTAGTGAAATCCCGACGCTTGACGGTCATGTTTGTTTACGTTCAAGAGTCCCGCTTGAAATTTTGAATCTCGGCGAAAAAACTCTACAGCTTGCAATAAGACTCTATAATGGCCAATGGATAACTGTTCCGGGCAGGACAAAACCGCCGGCACTGTCATTTATGCTTGAAGGCCCGATTAATTTATCGCCTTATTGTGTCATACAGAGAACGGGCGATGTTGCGATTAACGGCACTTGGACACTTGCAGAATAAATTATTTCAGGAGCGTATAATCATGAAGAAAGCATTAATCACAGGCGTAACAGGTCAGGACGGAGCATATTTAACAGCTTACTTGCTCAAGAAGGGCTATGAGGTTCACGGTCTCAAGCGCAGAAGCTCAATTTTTAACACGTCAAGAATCGACAATTTTTATAAAGATTTGCACGAAGAAGGACATAAATTTTTTCTGCATTACGGCGATTTAACGGACTCGTCGAATTTGATTCGAATTGTTCAGAATGTCAAACCGGATGAAATTTATAACTTGGCCGCACAAAGTCATGTCAGCGTATCATTTGAGACTCCTGAATACACAGCAGACTCTGACGGACTCGGGACATTGCGAATCCTCGAAGCTATAAGGATTCTGGGCCTTGAGAAGCACACAAAATTTTATCAGGCATCAACGAGTGAATTATTTGGCAAAGTTCAAGAGACCCCGCAGAAGGAGACGACTCCGTTTTATCCGAGAAGCCCATATGCAGCGGCGAAATTATATGCTTACTGGATCACTGTAAATTATCGTGAGGCTTATAACATGTTCGCATGCAACGGAATATTATTCAATCATGAGTCAGAATTGCGCGGAGAAACTTTTGTAACCCGCAAAATTACTCGTGCAGCTGCAAGAATCGCGTTAGGTCTGCAGGAAAAAACTTATCTCGGCAATCTCGACGCAAAACGGGACTGGGGACACTCAGAAGACTACGTAAAAGCTATGTGGATGATTTTACAACAGGAGAAGCCGGAAGATTTTGTTATCGCTACAGGTGAGACTCATTCAGTGAGGGAATTTGCGACACTTGCATTTGCTGAAGCAGGAATGACTCTCGATTGGCAGGGAAGCGGCATTAACGAAAAGGGAATCGACACCAAAACCGGCCGCACAGTAGTTGAAGTTGACCCGCGATATTTCAGGCCGACTGAAGTAGATTTACTGCTTGGTGATCCGTCGAAGGCTGAAAAAGTTTTAGGCTGGAAGCGCAAAGTTTCATTTACTGACCTCGTTAAAAGAATGGTGCGTTACGATTTGGATTTATTCAAGAAGGATATATTAATTCGTGACGCAGGATACAAAGTTCAAAGCGCGTTAGAGGAGATTTAGTGTTTTTTCCGCCGCCGAGCAGGGTGGGCGGGTGGGGCGAGGCGGCGGCATTCATTCATCATCAGACTCCGAGTCATCATCAATTGACAATAAACTCTCTCCCCTGAACTCACCCTTACGGCACAAACTTTTTACGCTGCAAAATCTGCACATGTCAGAATTATATTCAGGCGCAAATCTTCCTATCTTCAAAATTTCAGCAGCGCACTTCATAGC
Organism: Synergistaceae bacterium; assembly: GCA_017443945.1. Classification (NCBI taxonomy): domain Bacteria; kingdom Thermotogati; phylum Synergistota; class Synergistia; order Synergistales; family Synergistaceae; species Synergistaceae bacterium. Next base: position 26,112 of record JAFSXS010000035.1, on the reverse strand, counting down.
GTATTCACCCTCGTCAATGCGTTCTGAAATATGAGTCGTTATCTTTCCGCTTTCAGTGTGAGGCGCAAAAATTTCTGACTCTGAATCTTCAAAGCTGCCCGCTAATTTCCCGTCATTGAGGCCAAGTATATAGACTCCTGATAATTTGCAAGTAAATTTTTTCTCGCGTTCAAACAATGCCGCGTAACACGATAATTGCAGACCCGTCTTGAATTTCTTGCGTTCTTCAGTGTTCCAGCTGTAAGACTCAATTTTCGAATCAGATTCATAATTTGTGCTCTTGCCCTCTTTGTAGTCGGCGATAAATGCAATTTCTTCACCATTTGGACTATTAAGAAATTCGATTCTGTCGCACTGTCCTAAAAATTTTATGCCGTTAATCTGCGTGATTAAATGCGCGTCTTCTTCCAGCAAAATTTTTGTGTGTTCATAGCCGGAATTATGCAGCGAGTCAAGTATTCCGCCCTGCAAAAGACTCAACCTGTCAACACGAAATTTTACGCCGTCTAAATGTCTTCTCAGCCTGAAATCTTTTATCAACCGCGTAAAATCTTGATAATTTTCACTGACATTCAATAAATTTTCCCATTCAGATTTTGCTATGGCCAGAAAAATTTTTCCGGGCGCGTTCATGTTCTCACGGTAACGAAGCCAGACAGACTCCCAAAATTTATGAGTCAAATTTCCCCATTCCATAGACGACACAATTTCAGAGTCTGAAGCGTATAATTTCGCCTGCCTCTCCTGATACCATAAGAACGGACATAACAATAATTCTTTTATATCGCTTGCTCCGACTGCATTTGCCTGCGCGTTAATAGCTGGTACGGATCTCGAAATTTTTTCGCCCGCGTCAATCTCCGGGAAAATATAACCGTCATTGCCAAGTAAAATATTTATTCCGGCGGGGTCTGATTCTATTCTCTTCCATGCTGGCAAATCTTCAAGGAATCGCGGCATAAATTGCGACTCTGATACTGGTCTGTCTTCTTCATCAAGTGCAGGACGTGAAATTATCGTGAAATTTTCTCCCGTCTGTATTAATCGTCTGAATAATGCCTCGTGCCGTAATGCTTTTTCTTGAACCGTCGGCAAATGTGCTTGATTCTCGTCAAGTTTTTTGCGTTCCTCAGTGCCTAAAAGCGGCGAACTTTGTATGTTTGCTGACCAAGTTTTTTGTGTAACTCCCGTCATTATGAAAACGGGAAATGATGACAAAACCGGAGGCTGCCCCGTGAAGATTCGCACAGAATTTGAAATTTGCAAAGGCGCACGAGTGTTAGTTTTCCTGCACCATCTTTCAAGATAGTCAAATGCTTCATCGGTTGTCATTTTTTGATCTTGCACGCGTCCTAAGTCCGGCAATAATTCATCAAGCTGCAAAACTTTTTGTGATACGGTCTCGATCGCGCTTGCTGTCTGTCTTGTTGTCTCGTCTAATTCCGGAAAATTTGCAGTGTTTTCGAGTCTGTCGAGCCATAGTCCCGGAGTCGTAATAAAATTTTTGAAGGCTCTCATAATGTGAAGCGGTGTCCTTCTCGCCTTGAGTGAATCGCAAAATTTTTTGATTGACTGAACCGCAAGTAAAGCAGTGCTAAATTTTTCGTTGTCAGATAAAAATTTTTCCCAGCCCTCAAGACCTGAATAACCCGCGCGATATGCCTTCATTACGGGAAATTTCGAGCCCGCAAAACATTCTTGAGTCAATAATAACGCTGTCTCATAAGTAGGAAACTGGCGCGTATATAAATATCTGACCGACGATAAAATTTTTCCCGGCAAAGTGTTATTAATCGGGATTCCTGATTGAAAACTGTACGGGATTTCATAACGTTTGAAGGCATGCGCAAATAAATCTTCACGCCCCTGACTTATGGTCATAGCAATAGAGTCAAATCCTGAAAATTTTTGTTCGTTGAGAGTAATTTTATCCTGCTGCCATAATGCAAGAGTGCGCGCGATTACTTCAGGTTCTAAGCCCGGTTCAGAGACTGGAATCTCTATAATTTTCCCCGCTGATTTTTCCGGAGTGAAGGCTATATTAAATTGTGAGTGAGCGTCCCGGAAATTCATTAAATTTGCTTCAGGTTTAAGAATGATTACGGCCTCGCACCTGTCTTGAAGTGCATATAATAATTCAAGCTGGCCATGTGTGAACGAGAGAAACCCCGCAAAAATTATAATTAAATCGCGTCCCCATTCTTGAGTCTTTAAGATTTCCTCGTATGACTCACTATAAATCTGCGCGCTGTCAAGTAAGTTATAATCATTCAAGTATTCAAGATATAATCTGTAAATTTCGGGCAATAAGAACTCTGACGGCTCTTCACTGTCGGGGTTATAAATTAATTGCGAGGGTCTGACAGCTTCATTTAATAATTCCCGAATATCGTCGGACAAAATATCAATAAATCCTGGTCTGACAATGCCGGGCCAGCGTTGAATTTTTTCGGGATTCTCGGCTATGACATCATCTAAAATAGTCCTGAGAATTAACAAATGATCGGGCGGAGACAGAATTTTTTTGCGGTCAATTTTTCCGGTGCTGCAAATGTCATTATAAATTTCTTCCCACGTCCAGAGAGTCAAATTATTTAGTTCCGGGCGATAGTTTTTATCTTTGCGGGAGGGAATGACGAATCTCAAATTTTTTTCACGGCCTGCAAAGCGTTTTATCTGTGAATTAATTAATTTTCCGAGTTCAAAGCCGTTATTGTATGCGAAAATTTCTGCTGTATTCATTTATTTATGCCTGCTGAAATTCTTTATCCTTGAGCTTTATAAATTCGCTCATGAGTCTGTAATCGTCCTGCTTTAAATTTTTGCCGGATTTAAATTTGTTCCATTCTTCGTATAAATTTTTCTTGCGCAAAAAATTAACGTGTGCATTATAAAGAGTGTCGCGCCATAATTCCAAAAAAGTTTTTCCGTTGGACATGCCGATAAAGCCTCCTGATAAAAAACTTGCAGAGCCTCTTACAGCCCTGCAGCCTCAAATTTTATTTCAGTGTCGCCGGTCGTCTCGAACATTTCAACACCTGAGTCAATGTGTCCGAGATATTGCCGTGAAAATTTTTCGCCGTTCTGCCTGTAGAGAATTACAAGACATTTTTGCGGCGGCCAGTAAATTAAATCACCGACTTTGTAATTATCAGATACTATTTTGCTGGGGGGTAAAGCGTCCTTCATGAAATAACACATTTCACGCGAGTATAAATCCTGCATTGTTATCGTAAATGGCAATCTCGCAAATAATTCACGGCTCGCGGGGTTATCGTCAAGAGTCGCAGTAAGAGTCTTCCCGTTTGCAGTAATATTTATGCGCATTTCTTGAGCGTAAAGAGTCCCAGTCAACGCAAATATAAATAGTAACGCTAGAAAAATTTTGTTCATTATCTCACCTGCTTTATTAGGGCTTGCAGACTTTGCACGGTTTATAGCCTCGTTTTTGTGCTTCTGAAATAGTCAGAGTCTGTGATACCTGCTTAACTGTCCGGCAGCCGGGCTTGTGATATTTTTTCCCCTTTGCAGTTATTACGACGTTATTTGCTGATTCGTCCGCAAAAGTTTTCGCACATGATATACCGGCAATGACGCAAAAAATTATCAGTAATGCAATAAAAGCGCGTTTCATTAACCTGCACAACCTCCGCCGCAACTCCCGCAGTTACCTCCGCAGCCGGCTCCCGACCTCCAAGCATTTATAACGGGAACAAATATCGCTAAAATTTCCTGAATCTGGTCTGCTCCGACATCAACGGGACTAATTGCAAGAGCTTCCATAACATCTTCGGTGGTCTCGTAACCGTCTAAAATAGTCTGCACTATGTCGCGTAAATAAATTTCTTTCTCCGGACAAACCGGCGTGTCAGCTGGTGCGCGTCCCCAGTCAATTTTTTCTGCTGTTAATGACATAATAAATTCATCCTTCCATAAAATAGCCCGCAGAACCCTGAACGAGTCCCGCGGGTCTTGATTGCTATTATAGCGCGTGATTATAATTTTGCTGCTATAGCCTTGATAAATTCTTTCGAGTCAACGACATGAGGTACAACGCCCTCACAAAGTGATGATAAATCTTTCGTCATGACTCCGCCTTCTATTGTCTCAATTGTTGCCTTCTCAAGTTTATTTGCAAATGCTACGAGATCATTATTTCCGTCAATCTCGCCGCGTTTTCTGAGTGCTCCGCTCCATGCGAAAATTGTTGCAACGGGGTTAGTTGATGTCATTTTGCCTTCTTCGCGGTAACGGTAGAAATGCTTTGTTACTGTTCCGTGTGCAGCTTCGTACTCAAAATTTCCGTCCGGTGAAACAAGAACGCTCGTCATCATTGCAAGTGAACCGAAAGCCGTCGATACCATGTCGCTCATAACGTCGCCGTCATAATTCTTGCAAGCCCAGATAAATCCGCCTTCAGAACGCATAACGCGCGCTACTGCATCATCAATCAGCGTGTAAAAATAAGTGATTCCGGCTGCGTCAAATTTTGCCTTGTATTCCGTCTCAAAAATTTCCTGGAATAATAATTTAAATGTCTGGTCATACTGCTTAGAAATTGTATCTTTCGAGGAGAACCAGAGATCTTCTTTTGTTGAGAGGGCGTACTCAAAGCAGCTGCGTGCAAATGATTTTATTGACGTGTCTTTGTTGTACATTGCCTGCAAAACGCCGGGGCACTCGTAATCGTAAACAGTTTCGCGGAAGGTTGCGCCGTTCTTGCCGGTGAATAATAATTCTGCTTTGCCGGGCTCAGGGACTCTAAATTCTGTGCCTCTGTAAACGTCGCCATATGCATGTCTTGCAATGGTAATAGGTTTGTGCCAATTCTTTACGACCGGTTTAATGCATTTCGTTAAAATAGGCTTCCTGAAAACTGTACCGTCGAGAACAGCTCTAATTGTGCCGTTGGGACTCTTCCACATTTCGTGTAAATTATATTCTTCGACACGCTGTTTATTCGGGGTAATTGTTGCGCATTTGACTCCGACTCTGTATTTCTTGATTGCTTCGGCTGCTTCCCAAGTGATTTTATCGCCGGTCTCGTCTCTCTTAGGCAATCCCAAGTCGTAATATTCCGTGTTTAATTCCACGAACGGTGAAAGCAGGTCATCTTTGATAATCTGCCATAAAACGCGGGTCATTTCGTCGCCGTCCATCTCTACAATGGGAGTTGCCATTTTTATTTTGCTCATAGCGTGAGTAAAACTCCTTTCATGATATAAAATTTTTATTACGAGTCCCCCCGAAAAAATGAATCACTCAGGGGGAATTACTGCCAAAAATTTTTATTTCGCTTTGTCCCTGTTGAAATTAATCAAGCAGCCTGCTTTGACAATATCGCGCTCATTTGAGGTCATGTCCTGAATGTAAAGCTCTGCTTCTTTTATTTTGCCGCCCTTGATGATGTATGCTTTAATGCTTGAAAGCTCGTTTTTGTCAAGTGCTGAACGAATCCCGGGGACATAAACATAATCGCCGACTTCAAAATCTGGTTCGCCCTTCAGATGGAAAGGAATCATTCCCCAGTTCATGCAGTTAGAACGATAACGCTTTGTAGCATATTCCTGCGTGATATTTGCAAGCGCGCCTAAAACTCTTTGACATGAAGCAGCCTGCTCACGTGCTGAACCGTCGCCGGGTTTGTTCGCGTAAATTGTCGAGCCAAATTCTATTGTCATTGGGTCTGCGTTTTCTTGGCCGGGGATTGCTTTAATGAGATCGTAAACTTCTTTAAGCTCTCCATGTGCCGGGCTGATTCCTTTGAGACGCTCATACTCAATTTTCTGTACTTCTTTTGCTCGGCCGACATATTCAGGATCTCTGCGCGATAAAGTAAATTCTGCGAGTCCTAACGGATTAGATCTAAATGATGATGTCTCACCGGACGGGATAAGCTCGTCAGTAGTCGTAACTTCATCGAGAATCTTAGATACAACGCGCAATAAAATATTTTCTGCGAGTGCTTCCTGTTCCGGCCAATCTTTAATGTTCGGGCCAAAACGAATGGGCGACTCGAGATCTGCTTTACCGAATCCCCAGTAAACGCGCGATTTATAGGCTTTGTCATCATAATGATATGCAGGAACATCGCCCCAGCAGTCGAGGTCTTCTGCGCTTGTTAATTTGCCTCCGTTTGCTGCCGTTGCTGCGATTGAACGCGCGTCCATTAATGCTACTGCTGACATTTGACCGTTGCCCGGTTTTGATCCTTCTCTGTTCGGGAAATTTCGAGTCGTGTGCCTGATTGAGAATGCATTATTTGCGGGTGTGTCGCCTGCTCCGAAACAAGGCCCGCAGAAAGCTGTACGAATTATCGCGCCCGCGTCCATTAAATCAGCAAGCAAGCCTTTACGATCCAAATCAATAAATACCGGCTGACTCGACGGATACACGCTCAAATAAAATTCATCAAAGCCGCATGTTTTACCCTTTAGTGCGTGTGCTGCCTCGACAACGTTTGTATAATTTCCGCCTGCACAACCTCCGATTACTCCCTGCTGAACCATTAATTTGCCGTCTGAAGTAATTTTGTCCATGAGTGTGAAGTGTGCGCGTCCTCCTGCAACTTTTTCGGCCCGTTTCTCGGTGTCAGCAAGAATATCTTTCATGTTCGCGTAAAAATCTGCGATCGTATAAGCGTTTGACGGGTGGAACGGAAGAGCGATCATAGGCTTAATTGTCGATAAATCAATTTCTACGCAGCCATCATAATATGCAACGTCGGCAGGATTCAATTCTTGATAATCGATTTCGCGGCCATGTTCAGCTAAGAAAGCCTTTGTGTCAGAGTCAGTTCTCCATACTGAAGATAAGCAGGTTGTCTCAGTTGTCATTACGTCGACTCCGTTGCGATAATCAGTAGTCATTGTTGATACGCCGGGGCCTACAAATTCCATAACTTTATTCTTGACATAACCTTTTTCAAATACTGCCTTAACGATCGCGAGTGCAATATCATGCGGGCCTACATATGGTGCTGGTTTGCCGCTTAAATAAATTGCGACGACTCCGGGATAAGCGACATCATATGTATCCTGCAATAATTGCTTGACGAGTTCTCCGCCGCCTTCACCGATTGCCATAGTTCCTAATGCGCCGTAACGTGTGTGAGAGTCAGAGCCGAGAATCATTTTCCCGCAGCCCGCAAACATTTCACGCATAAATTGATGAATTACTGCAATGTGAGGAGGGACATAAATTCCGCCGTATTTCTTTGCAGCACTGAGTCCGAAATAATGATCGTCATCGTTAATAGTGCCTCCGACCGCGCATAAAGAGTTATGGCAGTTAGTCATTACGTAAGGGAGCGGAAATTTTTTCATTCCTGAAGCTCTAGCAGTCTGAATGATGCCCACGAACGTAATATCATGCGAGGCCATAGAGTCAAATTTTATGCGCAGGTGATCCATGTCATTAGAAGTGTTATGCGCCTTCAATATTCCGTATGCGATAGTACCTTTTTTAGCGTCGGCCTTGTTGTATTTTCCGTCGGCTTGGCTTTCGGGGACTATCTGATTTCCGTTAATGAGATAAACTCCTTCATCGTAAAGTTTAATCATTGTGATAATATACCCCCTCGATTTAAATTTTGTGAATGTCTGAGTGAATTTATTAATAGTGATTATAGCAGTAAACAGCAAATAATATCTACGTGTAATTGTTGAAATTTTACGTGTGAAAAATATTTATTCTGTGCAAAAAATTTTTCCATGATTCATTACCCAGACGAGATTTAAATCTTTGTCGAGTGCGATTAGGTCTGCAAATTTTCCCGGTTCGATTTTACCTGCGTCAAGTCCTATAGCTTTTGCTGGGTTAAGGGCTGCACATTTTATCGCGCTTTCTAGTTTTACATTCATAAATTTTGTGGCTGTCCTCATGCAGTCAAATAAATTTGTAACACTTCCGGCGATAGTTTTTCCGTCTTCTAATAGTGCTTTGCTGCCCTGCTTGATAACTTTCTGACCTCCGAGCATGTAATTTCCGTCGTTCATTCCTGTTGCTTCCATTGAGTCGCTGATGAAAATTACTCTGTCATCTCCGAAAAGTTTTAGAGTCATTCTCACTATTGACGGATGAATGTGAATCCCGTCGCAAATTAATTCGACACAGACATTTTTATTTTCGAGAGCAGCAATTATCGGCCCTGGTTCTCTGTGATTAATGCCGTTCATAGCGTTGTATAAGTGCGTAACGTGTGAGGCTCCGAGCTTGAATGCTTTGTCGGCTGTCTGGTAATCGCAGTTTGTGTGAGCGATAGAAATTTTTGCAATATTTTTTGCTTCAGTGATGAAATTAAATGCGCCTTCGACTTCAGGAGCAACGACGGCAATTTTTATGAGATTATGAGATTCATTCTGCAGGCGTGCTAACATTTTTGCGTCGGGTTTGGTTATGTAAGAAGGATTCTGCGCACCTTTTTTCGCGAGTGAGATAAATGGGCCTTCGAGATTTATTCCGGCAAGTGCGGAGGATTTTTCGCGGAATTTTGCGGCGTTGTTCATTATGCGCGTTAAGTCAGCTTCAGGAAGAGTCATTGTTGCCGGGCAGATGTTAGCGACTCCGATAGAGTTTTCATAGTCAGCTATAATTTGCAAAGACTCTTGAGTGCCCTCGCAGAAGTCATGACCTTTGCAGCCGTGAAAGTGAATATCAGTGAGTCCGGGAATGATATATAAATTTTGCGCGTCAATAATTTGCGAGTCATTATCTGCGTTGCCGCTTATGAGTTCATCGTGTATGAATAAATTTCCTGCGTGAAAATTGCAGTCAGGCCGGAAAATTAAAGCGTTAGAGATTGTGTAATTCATGTCGTCAGCTCCTCTAAAATATTAATTATCTCAATATTATTATTTTCCCGCGCATAATCAAGAGCTGTTTTGCCGTGAAAGTCTCTTGCGTTAACGTCAGCACCGTTTTTGATGAGAATTTTTACGAGTTCTGAATCATAGTGTACAGACCGCATTAAAGCTGTTAGATTATGAATATCTCCTGCGTTAACGTCAGCACCTGCATTTATCAGCAATAAAGCAGAGTCGATATTTGAACATCGCATTAAAGCTGTTTCTCCGTCAAGATTAGTTATGTTGACATTTGCGCCGAGATTTATTAATGTCTCGATTACTTTTTCATTTTTGTATGCAGCAAGCATTAAAGGCGAATCACCGAAAAAATTATTTCTATCATTTATTGCGGCTCCGTTATTAACTAAAAGCGTGATAATTTCAGGGCTTGCGTTAGATTCAACGGCCATTTTTAAGACGGTTATATCTTCTTCGCTATCGTAATAATTAGCATTTGCACCAAACTTTAAGAGGACTGACACGGCAGAACAATTATTATTTTTTGCAGCTATCATCAATGAGTCGTCAAGATCTTCAGCACCTGCCGTGATTAAAGTTTTTAATATTTCCTCATCAGCGTTAAATTTTATGGCTTCCCGTAATGGAGTATTGATTAATTTATTAAATTTGTCATATTGATGTGCGTTGACATTTGCACCGGAATCAATTAACCGCCAAATTTCATCAGGTAATAAATTTTCCCACCAGTCTGAATCATGAAAGAAAAATGCTTCATCGACAAAACGAAGAAAATCTAAAGTTTTATTATTGCCTTGTTCTTGTGCATATTGCGCCGGGGATTTACCGGATTTATTGCGGATTTCTGTATTTATTCCGGTCTTAATCAAGACTTTTGCTATAGCAGGATTATTGTTATATGCTGCCATAAATAAAGCCGTCTCACCATATTTATTTTTTGCGTTAACGTCTGCACCGGCGTTAATTAATTTGCGGATTATAAGCGGATTCGGGTTATTCATTGCAGCAATTAATAAAACAGTTTCAAACCAGTAATCTAGATTTCTGGCGTTGACATTTGCACCGGCTTTAATAAGTTCTGCGATAACTTCAGGATTATAAACGTTATAAAGCGCAGTCATCAAAATTGTATATGCGTCTTCGTCTATCCTTGCATTTGCGTCCGCGCCATTTTTCACGAGAGATTTTATTTGATCCGGCTTCACATAGGGATTCTTTACGGCCTCAAGTAATTTTTCTGTGCTGTATGATAAATAAATTAATTCTTGCATTTCGAGAAAGCTCCTTCATCACAAACTAGAATAACATCATCATGTAATTGCAGAATAGACCCCGGCACTTTAGGAGTAACAGCCCCGTAAAAAACTTTCTTTACAGCTTCGGCCTTGTCTTCACCGGAGGCAATGACTAAAATTTTTCTTGCGCGCAGAATAGATCTTATTCCCATTGTATAAGCGTGGGTTGGGACTTCTTTTCCTGCCTCGAAGAATCTTTTATTAGCTTCGACTGTGCTTTGTGTTAATTCGACGCAGTGAACGTCTTTCTCAAAAATTTCGCCGGGCTCGTTAAAACCTATGTGGCCGTTTCTGCCGAGTCCTAGTAACTGCAAATCTTGCGGGCCTATTTCAGCGAGTAAATTATTATATGCTCTACATGCTTCTACGCTGTCTAAATTTCTGCCGTCGGGTAAATGGACATTTTCGCTTTTAAGATTCACTCGGTCGAATAAATTTTTTCGCATGTAAGATATGTAGCTTTGTTCGCTTTCAGGGCCGAGTCCCCGATATTCGTCGAGATTGACTGTTACGACTTCGGAAAAATCTAGATCGCCTTTGTTGAACCATTCTGATAATTGATTATAAATTCCCAAAGGAGTCGACCCTGTAGCGAGTCCGAGTATGCAGTCAGGTTTAAGAATTATTTGCGCTGAAATTATATTTGCTGCTTTGCGGCTCATTTCGTCATAATTTTTTGTGATATAGACTCTCATTGTAATAACCTCCTGTCATGAATTTTATAATATTTTATTATTATCGCGGAAAGAAAATTTGTGAAAAGAAAAAAAACTGCCCCCCATTTTTCAGAGAGGCATTTATTAACTTGCTTTACTGTTTGTCAGCTAATTTCATGAGTTCGTCATATACAAATTGAACTTTTGTGCCGATTACAACTTGAACGCTATTTTTTGAGGGTCTGACTACTCCGGGAATGCCGGCAGATTTTATTTTTGCTTCGTCGACATTGAGATAATCTTTTACTTCTGCTCTGATTCGTGTCGCACAGTAAGTGTATTCTTTCAAGTTCTCAAAGCCTCCGAGTCCTTCGAGAATAATGCGCGCCATTTCCGTAAAATTATTATTCTTGAGCTTGATAGATTTTTCTGACTCTAAGTCGTCATCATCTTCACGGCCGGGAGTCTTTAGGTCAAATTTATTAATCGTCCATGAGAAAACGAAATAATAAATCACCGCAAACACAAGCCCAATCGGAATAATCAAAATCGGGTTAACGGCCATAGGAGCTTTGAAGCTGAGAATATAATCAACCATTCCCGCACTGAAATTAAATCCGCATCTCACCGGCAAATAAGCGCAGACAACCGCAGAAATTCCCGTTAAAATCGCGTGAAGCAAATATAATCCCGGTGCAAGAAACATAAACGCAAATTCTATCGGCTCAGTTATTCCCGTGAAAAACGAAGCAAATGCACCAGCTAATAACAAGCTCGCAGCAGTTTTCTTTTTTTCGGGTTTAGCAGCTCTGTACATTGCAAAAGCTCCCGCAACAAGCCCGAACATCATAACAGGGAAGAATCCTGTCATATAGATTCCTGTAACACCGAGAGTCCCTTTTCCTGACCAGAAATTTGTCAAATCATTTATTCCCGCAGTATCAAACCAGAAGACAGCATTTAACGCGTGATGAAGGCCAAGCGGTATTAATGCCCTGTTCAACATCGCATAAATTCCAGCACCTATAGCACCAAGACCGACGATTGATTCTCCGAAATTAATTAATGCTCCGTAAACAACCGGCCAAATATAATAAAGAATTATTGACACGATTATTGACACTAAAGCAGTAACTATAGCAACACACCGACGGCCGCTGAAGAATGCAAGCCAGTCATGTAATTGCGTGTCCTTGAAAGAGTTATAGCAGCCCGCACCAATTAAGCCCGAAAGAATACCGATAAAAGCGTTCTGAATCTTTCCAAATGCTGCCGGAACTTGTGAAGCCTCTACCCCTGTATACATTGCTATTGCATTTGTTGATAATAAAGTCGTAATCATCAACCACGACACAAGACCAGCAAGCGCAGGTGTCCCGTCTTTGTCCGAAGCCATGCCGATAGAGACTCCAATTGCAAACAAAATCGGAATCTGATCGATAATTGCAGAAGCAGCTTTAATGCAGAACGCAGCCGCAAGACTGTTACTACCCCAGCCGACCGGATCAATCCAGTAGCCTATACCGTAAAGAATCCCAGCAGCAGGTAAACAAGCAACCGGAAGCATTAACGAACGGCCAATCCTTTGCAGATATTTCATCATGATAAATTTTCCTCCTGATTGATTTAATTAAATGATTCTACAGATTATATAACAGTCATTATTATTTTATTAGCTCATAACTTTATTTTTTCCGTAAACGCCGTATGACTCTTTTCGGCAATCTCGATAAATAAAGCAATGCAGGACAATAACGCTCAAGAAAATAATTTCTTCCCGCTCTGAATGAGTCAAACTCGTTTATTTTCGCATGACCCCCGCAAACTTTATCGACTCTAGCCTCCCACGACCAGTCAACACCGTTAAAAGCGTGATTATCTCTAACAAACTCGGTCAGACATTTTTTAAGACCTTCACAAATTGAAAGCGGCTTAAAATTTTTCACGAGAGATTTAATTTTCCCGTTGTCAAATATCCGATTATAGAGTCTGTCATAATTTAATTGCGCTGTGTTGTCAAATGCTTTATCGACATAAATAATTTTTGCTTCATGACCAGTTAAGCCCGTCAAAATTTTTATATAGAGTTCTGCAATATCTTCCCATTTCATAGAGTCATCGCCTGTAATGTGAAAGACTTCACCGAAAGCGTTATTATTTCCGGCCAGGTCTGCTATTGCTCCTGCGACATCATGACCCCATGTCATAGTCGTAAATCTTGAGGCAATGTCGCGCGAAAAAACTATCTCACGGCCATGTAACGCCCTGTAGAGCCAGCGTTCTTTTTCGTAGACTCCGAGCTGTAAACGTTCATTGCTGTACGTGATGTAAGGCCTTATTATCGTGAAATTTCCTGCGCGCCCGTTGAGTAAAATATTTTCCTGACGTGCCTTTGTCAGCGCGTACTCATCAGTCAATAAATATTTTGAGTCTTTGCTTACGTCCAATAATCTCGGCGAGTTTTCAGTAATGGGCGAGTCTGAGTCTGCGTAAACCCTGCTAGAGCTCAAAAATATATAATGTCCTGCAAAATCAGTGAAAAATTTATAACGCGCTATAAATTCATAAGTGCTGTAAATCATAAAATCTATAACAGCGTCATAATTTCCGGACTCAATTAACGGCCGTATAAAATCTAAATCTTTAGCATTTCCGCGAATATATTTCACGTTTTGGGACGAAATTTTTTCGCGCCTCGTGGTAACATGAACTTCCGCGCCCATTTTCGCAAAAATATCAACGAGATAATTTCCCATTGCACCTGTACCGCCCATTATAAGCACCTTCATTGTAAAATCACTCTCCCTGAAAAATTTTTTGAGTTACCGTCATTCTTCAGGGATTGCGAGTTACTTTATCTGTGAAGGGTTATATTTCCGCTTCCTCCTGTTATATAAAAAGTGTCGCCGACAATTAAATCACCCATGCTGCTGACCATGAAGACAGCGAGATTTGCAATTTCCGACGGCATAGCGTAACGCCCTGAAGGATTACCGGAATTAAAAATTTCGTCGCCTTCCTTCTTGCCGAGCATCGGAGTCGCAACAGGCCCCGGCGCAATGGCATTTACTATTATCCCATGAGGCAGCAAACAATCAGCAAGCCCTAAAGTTAAACCTCTTACAGCCCACTTTGACATTTGATACGGTGTCCACGCAGGCCGCAGAGATGATGACGATGAAACATTTAAAATATGACCTCTGATTTTGTGAGCGATCATGAATTTACTTACAGCTTGACTCATAAAATATGTTCCTTTAGCATTTATATTCATGATTGAGTCATATTCTTCTTCGGTCATGTTCTCGAAGCCCGAATGAGAGACAACCCCGGCAGAATTTACGAGAATATCAATTTTTTTCTCCGGGAAAAGTTCCGCCGCCTCATTGACTTTATCGGGCATAGCTTTAACATCAAGAACGTTTAATAATAAATACTTAGCACCCCCCCCCCCCCACGCTAAATTACTTAGACATTTTTGCAGTTTTTGCGTATTCGTGCCTGCAATGATGACTTTTGCTCCGCTGTTGAGAAATGCTTTAGCTATCCCCATGCCGATTCCGCCGCTGCCTCCTGTGATGAGTGCGATTTTTCCGTCAAGAAGTTTGTTAGTGTTCACTGGTTCAGGAATGGGAATAACAATTTTTTCACGCTTTAACCTGAGATACTCGCGAATCTTTTCGCCGATATAATGTTTAATGCCCATTGAAGTTATTTCCTCCCGATTAATTTTTTGACGGCTTTAACGTTTTGTTCGCCGATAATTTTTTTGACGGTCTTCTTCGCGTACCCCACTGCTGTCAATGGCGGCAATAAATCCGGAATATCAATATTATTAACTTGCCAGATCGCGCGGCTTTCGTCTTCGGGAGTTGTGAAGATCTCGAATAAAATCGGACGGTCAAGCATTGCAGGTGTCGTGAATCTTTCAAGATTGGCGAGATATTCATTTTTGTTAGCTGCTGACATGTACTCAAAGTTTAAATCTTGAGCATAGTGCTTTACTAACTCTCTTGACTGTTTTGCGAAATGTCCCCTAGCTGCCATGAATCTATCTGCGTCATCACCGAAAGTTCTTGCGGCCAAGTGCATATAATTCTTAAATTCGATTCCGCAGCCGTTATTAATCATCATTAAGCGCAAATTTTTATTTATGTGCCTGTTGCCGATTGAGTTCATGTCGTAAAAAAACGCTAAGTCGCCTATAATCCCGAAAAATAATTTTTCAGGAGCAGCAAAACTCGCACCGACTAAAGCCGACACAGTGCCGTCGATTCCAAATCCGCCAGTGTTGGAATATGAATATATTGATTTAGGAAGCTCGAAATAATTCCAGCAGCGAAGAGAATTTAATATCCCTAAATGTAAGACTGAGTTTGCAGGGAGCTTGTTAATTGTTTCACGTGCGATCCATAAATTTGAAAACGGTAAATCTTCAGGATATTTTGACAGACAGTAATCGCAATCTTTACGCCATTGTGAATAATATTCAGTGTTTGCAGTGATTCCCCCCCCCCCCATAGTAGTATTTACGTACTTGGAGAAAAATTCTGTCTCGGTCATCTCGAAAACGTAACGCATTTTATGATACATATCGCGAATGACTCCATCGGGACTAACGCGCCACACTTCTTTTGGACGGACATCCATGTACGAGCCGGATATTTCGCCAATGTGAATCAATAAATCCATACCCTGACGCGGTGAAATTGGTACGATTTTAGCATTGATTCCGTATTTGCCTTTATAGTTGCTTGAGTGATCTATTATTACAGCAGCATTATATCTCTCGCAGAATTTATCCACTAAATTTGTTAAATCACTGCTCCATTTCGGGTGTGCACCGACAAATATTCCGACTGTATGAGCATTTATTTCCGGGAGTGGGTCATTATGTTCGATTCGATTTATTACTTGAACGTTTGGAAGTTCTACAGCGTCAAATTTAGAATTATATTCAGTAGCAATATTTATCAGCACCGGTCCGCCTCCGTTATGACGAAGTTCAAGAAGTGCTTCATTAATTTTTACTGTTGCTGACCAAACGTCTTCGTGTTCATTTGCTCTTATTGTAGGAATGTGAACGGCCATTTTTACGCAGTCTTTTGGCGGAGTAGATCTGTCTATTACTTGCGGGATATAGCTTCCGATTCTGCCGAAGTGCTGACTCGATGTGATTGCTAGAACGGGTAATTTGCGATAAAAGGCTTCAGTTAATCCCGGGACATAATTTCTTGACGCAGTTGCTCCCGTACATGTAAGCGCAACAGGTTCGCCGGACTCAGCAGCAAGACCGCACGCTAAATAACTCGCAGAACGTTCATCAATCGACGAATAAACCTCGAAAAAATTATCATTCTGGACGCTTCCGACAAAATTAATATTCGTTGTTCCGGGACTAGCTACAATTTTTCGTACGTTATGAGCTTTCATCAGTGCTAATAAAATTTGATGATTTATTTCCGACGAGTAATATTTGCGATCCATAAAATATAATCTCTCCTTTCACAAATATAACGACAGGAGACCGGAAAGAGTCCCCTGCCTAAAAATTTTATTATTCCCAGAGTTTTGCTACTTCGTCCGTGCAGAATTGATATTGCTGATTGATTAACTTTGCTGTCTCTTCTGCGTTCATGTAAAGAGTCGTAACTCCGGCTTTCTCTGCTGCTGCGATGTATTCGGGGTTCTCCATTGCTTTCTTGAATGCTTCTTCATAGAATGCGATAACTTCCGGTTTTGTTCCCTTAGGTGCAACAATTGCGCGCGCACTTCCGTACCATTTATTATATAATCCGAGTTCACCAAGTGTAGGCGCGTCCGGAAAACTTGACATACGTTTTTCAGCGAAGACTCCTAAAACTTTTACTTCACTCAACATTGATGCAATATCGGCTTCTTTTGCGACGGAAAAATCAACTTCTCCCTGTCTGAGCGCTAATAATTGATCTGCTGTCCCGCCGTAAGGAATCGCCATATATTTAAAGCCTGCTGATTTTGCGAGTAATTCTGCTCCTATGTGATTGCTTGCTTTCATTCCGTTAGTAGAGGCTTTGAGCTTGCCGGGGTTATCTTTCGCGAACTTTATTAACTCTTCAAGCGTGTTGAACGGAGAATTTTTCGCAACTAACACAATAGCTGTCTCGTTGACGTGATTGCAGATCGGTATGAAATCATCAATTTTGTAATCGCCAAGTTGTTCGACAATGTTCGAGCAAAGAGTCGGCAAATTTACAAATCCAATCGTATGACCGTCCGGACGTGCCTGTGATAAAGCTGTCCAACCGATAGAACCCGAACCGCCCTCAAGATTTTGAATAACGAGAGTTTTTCCGACTGTCTCATTTGCAAATTTTGAGAGTACCCGCGCTGTGTTGTCAGTTCCTGAACCGGCCTTATATGCCACTATGACAGTAACATTTTTTGACGGTGTCCAAGCAAATGCACTCGACGCAATAAGCACTAACGCAAGGACGAGCATAAAAAATTTCTTCATGTGAGTGTACCTCCTGAATAAAATAATTTTCTTGCTTGAAATTATAAGCGCGTGAAGATTCATTAACAATGCGATTATTGACGATTTATAAAAATTTTTTCGCGCATAAATTGAGCCATTACAAAAAATTTTTTCTTCGTGAGATAATGCAAAATCTTTAACGAGTCAACATTTTTGTATTGGTAAAAGTATTAGTAAATTTTTTCTTTGTCCGTGAAAATTTGTGATAAGAATCTTGCACGCAAAATTATATCATGTCATATAATATTTACACGCAGAAAATTTTTTAAATGGGGGTAATTTGTCATGTTAAAAGGTATTCCCGATATTTTGTCAGGCGATTTGCTGAAGGTTCTTGCTGACATGGGACACGGAGACAAAATCGTAATCTCTGACGGAAATTTTCCATCGTCATCAATGGGCAAAAACGGCGTTGTCATTCGCTGTAACGGTCATGGAGTGCCGGAAATCCTTGACGCTGTATTGAGTCTCTTCCCGCTTGATACTTTTGTCGATAAGCCCGTAACCTTAATGAAAGTCGTACCCGGCCAAGAAGTAGAGACTCCAATATGGGACACTTATGAGCAAATAATCTCGAAATATGACGAGCGCGGAAAAAATGCGATTCAATTCGTTGAAAGATTCGATTTCTACGAGGAGTCAAAGAAGTCATACGCGATAATTGCAACAAGTGAGAGTGCTTTATATGCGTGCATGATTCTTCAGAAAGGCGTGATTAAACCGTGAAAGTTTTATCGTTCGGATCTCTCAATATCGATTATGTTTACAATGTGCCTCATTTTATCGTGAGGGGCGAGACTTTGGCGGCAAAAGATTTGAACACTTACAGCGGCGGAAAAGGTTTAAATCAATCTGTAGCACTCGCTAAGGCAGGACTCGAAGTCTTTCACGCGGGCGCAGTCGGTGAGGGAGCAAAATTTTTACTCGATGAACTCGAATCAGCCGGAGTCAACACAAAATTTATTGCTCACCTCGAAAATATCAGAACAGGACACACCATCATTCAACGCAGCGATGACGGTGATAACTGCATAATCCTTTATGGCGGTGCAAATCAGGCAATCACACGCGAGCAAATAAATAACACTCTCGCAAACTTCACGAAGGGCGACGCTTTAGTGATTCAAAACGAGATCAACGAAATCGAATATTTATCCCAGAAAGCTCACGAAATGGGCATGATTGTAGCTTTTAACCCTTCACCGATGGACAAAAAAATTATTCCCGTCTTCAGTAACGCTGATTATATTTTATTGAACGAGATCGAGGCCGGGCAATTCCTGAATCAAGACGTAACAAGCAATAAACCTGAAGAAATCGCAGCACGTCTCCGCGAAAAATTACCGGACGCTAAAATTATTCTGACTCTGGGCGTAAACGGTTCAATTTATGCGGACAAAAATTTAACGTGCAGGCAGGACGCAATTAGAGTCAAAGCAATCGACACAACAGCGGCAGGAGATACTTTTACGGGATTTTTCCTGTCAGGAATCTTTGAGGGCCGCTCACCTGAATGGGCGATGAATTTTGCTGCAAATGCTTCTGCAATAGCTGTAACTCGTCCGGGGGCTGCTCCGTCAATACCGTCAAGAGATGAAGTAATCGCGAAATTATAAATTTTCAAAGCCGGGACTCATTCACGAATCCCGGTTTATTGATTTATGGAGGTCTTAATGAAATTAGCGCGGGATTTTTACTTGAGGGACGTTAACACAATCGCAAGAGACCTTATCGGCAAAATTTTAGTTCACGAGACTCACGAGGGCATTACTTCGGGAATAATTGTCGAGACTGAAGCATACAGAGGCCCGGACGATAAAGCCTCACACACTTATAATAATAAGCGCACCGTCAGAACAGAGATTCAATACAAAAAAGGGGGATTCGCTTATATTTATTTGATTTACGGGATTTATTATTGCTTTAACGTTACTGTAAATGAACCCGACAAGCCCGAAGCAGTATTAATCCGCGCTCTTGAACCGTTAGAAGGTATTCCGTTAATGATGACTCGACGCAGAACCCGCAAGCTAAAAGATTTATGTAACGGCCCGGGCAAATTGTGTGCTGCACTTGCAATAAATAAAAGCTCGTACGGGGCTGACCTGTGCGGAAATAATTTATACATACGCGACGACGGAAAATTTTATGATATTATGACCTCGCCGAGAATTAATATAGATTACGCAGAAGAATATAAATTTTTGCACTGGAGATATTACGCAGCTGATAATATTTACGTCTCAAAGTCTCACAAGAAAAATTAATATATAATTATTCACACAGGAGGCGGATCTATTGAGCAAAGTTAATCAGTCATTAACCAAAAAATTATTCAAGAAGTTAAAGAACGCTACTTTAATGAACGACGAGTTTATGACGTTATTCTTCAGGATTAATCCGGAGTGCATTCAATTTATGCTGCGAATCATCATGAACAAATATGATTTAATCGTTCAAGAAGCAAGAGTTCAACACGAAATGGAGGGCGCACACGGAACACGAGCAGTCAAATACGATATTTTTGCAACAGACAGCAAAGGTACTCGATACGATATTGAATTTCAGAAGGAAAGCTCCGGCGCAAGTCCCTACAGAGCAAGATTTAATATCGCCATTCTTGACGCAAACTCGTTGCAGCCCGGAGAAAAACATAATCTATTGCGTGAACGTCAAAGCGCAGTTATATTTATCACGCAGAAAGATTATTTCAAGAGGGACAGGCCGCTTTATTCTTTCCCGCGATTTGACCCTGAAACGGGAATAAATTTAAATGACGGCTCAACGATTATTTACGTAAACGGGTCATATAATAATATTGATACAGCACTAGGGAAATTAATTCACGATTTTAACTGTTCGCACTCATCCGAAGCGCTGTATACAGAATTTGCCGGAGCACTAACAAATATGGAATCGAAAGGAGAAGAAGAAGTTATGAGTGTAATTGACGAAATTGTTGATGAGGCTAGAGCTGAGGCTAGAGCTGAGGCTATAGCTGAGGGTGAAGCTAAAGGTAAAGCTGAGGGCATAGCTCAAGGTAAAGCTCAAGGCATAGCTCAAGGCATAAAAGATACCGCATTGAATTTAATTCGTATGGGAGTTCTCGCATTCAATCAAATTGCAGAAGCCTGTAATTTATCTCTAGCGCAGGTTCAAGAGCTCGCTAAATCAATAGGGAGGTAAATAACGGTGGGAAGCAACAAATCCGTATTTGATGAAATATGGGACGAAATCGAGAAAGAAGTTAGACAAGAACTCGAAGCTGATTTCAAAAATATTGGCCGTGCTCAAGCTCGTGCGGAAATTGCATTAAATTTAATTCGATTGCGTAATTTGTCATATGAGACTATTGCAAAGGTCTGTAAAATATCAGTGAATCTCGTTCGAGAGCTTGCAACTTTATTCGCTCAAGAGATAAAAGAGTCTGAGGTAAAAACAAAAATGCGGTAAATTTTTTCTCAGGAGGACACTTTTTCGCGCTTTCAAATTTTTGTGTCTTCCTGTTATAATTCCTTCATATCCCATTACACACGAAAGGACTCGACTCTCATGCAAAATATACCGGACTCTGAACTCGCTAAAATGCGCGAAATTAATTCATACACTCACGACAACGACAAACGCCCCAATAATCCAAGAGCAGCACTCGCAGCACACGACGACTCTTCCGACAAGCTCCACACTTACAAATTTGACGTTCACGACTCCCCGACTCTTGAATGGGCCGGCAAAGCTGAAAATCTTTCGTTCGATGTCCCTACGTCATCAATTCATATTCACGAGACTATTATCCCGCAGAAAATTATTAACCGATTCCAGAAAGTTCCGCAGCAATTATCGTTATTTGCAGACGCTGACCCAATGCAGAGAATACTAGACCAAATCAACGCAATCGAGTCATATCAGCACCTTGACGACTGGAAAAATAGACTCATTGCGGGAGACTCTCTCGTCGTCATGAACTCGCTTTTACAGAAAGAGTCAATGTCCGGCAAAATTCAAATGGTTTATATTGACCCTCCTTACGGAATCAAGTACGGATCAAATTTTCAGCCGTTCGTGAATAAGCGCGACGTTAAGGATAAAAGCGACGACGATTTATCAGCAGAACCGGAGACTATTAAAGCATTTCGCGACACTTGGGAGCTTGGGATTCATTCATATTTAAGATATTTGCGCGATAGATTATTATTAGTGCGGGAATTATTGACGGACTCGGGAAGTGTATTTATTCAGATTAGCGATGAAAATGTTCATCATGTGCGGGAACTTTGCGACGAAATTTTTGGGCCCGATAATTTTGTAACGATGATAAAATTTAAGAAAACGGGCAGTATGTCATTATCAAATATAATAGGAAGTACTACAGATTATCTTGTATGGTACGCAAAAGATAAATTACAGGTCAAATATCATCAGCTTTATATTGAACGTAGAGCGGGAGAAGCATCTCTTGATATGTATAACTATCTTGAACTTGATGACGGTTCCGTTATAAGAGTCTCACATGAACAATTAGCAGATAAAAATTTTATTAATAGCCACCGAATTTTTCAGTATACATCATTAATGTCAGGAAGTCAAGTAGATATTTCAAAGCAAACGATAGAATTTGAAGGAGAAAAATATACACCACGTCAAGGCAAAAATTGGAAGACAAGCGTTGAAGGAATGAAGAGACTAATTGCAGCAGGAAGAATCGCAAAAAATGGAAATTTTATACGCTACAAAAGATATTTAGATGATTTCGCACTAATGGAACTCGGCGATTTATGGGACGATACAGGCGGAGCAACAAATATGAAATACGTCGTGCAGACATCAACAAAAGTAATTCAACGCTGCTTACTAATGACAACAGATCCAAATGATTTAGTCCTCGACATAACCTGCGGTTCAGGAACAACAGCCTACGTCGCCGAACAATGGGGCCGCCGATGGATAACATGCGATACTTCACGAGTCGCAATCGCAATCGCCCGTCAAAGATTATTAACCGCCACTTACGACTATTACGAGCTGGCCGACGATAACAAAGGAATATCAGCAGGTTTCAAATATAAAACTGTCCCGCATGTAACACTTAAATCAATCGCCAACAACGAGAAGCCCGACGAAGAAATTTTATACGACCAGCCCGTAATTAACCGTAAAAAAATTCGCGTTACAGGACCGTTCAACGTTGAAGCATTGCCCGCGCCCGTAGTCTTTTCTCCCGATGAGGCCGCAAACATTGAGTCAACTCCCAACGAGGCAGCAAAATTTTCTGACTGGTGCGAACAATTAAAGGCTGTCGGCATTCGAGGCACTAAAGGTGAAAAAATGAATTTCTCAAGCGTTGAAATTTTCCCCGGCTCTAAATGGATTAACGCAGAAGCATATACGACTGACGGCAAGCACGCATTTATAACTTTCGCAAATGAGTCAAGTTTAATGGACTCCCGGCGCGTGCAGGAAACTTTTTACGAGGCCAATAAATTTAAGTATGACATAATGATTTTCGCGGCGTTCCAGTTCGACCCGGCAGCAGTTGACATGATAGAAGACTTGACAAAACTTTATAAGCGCGAATTATTGAGAGTAAATATCAACACGGATTTAATGACTCAAGACCTGCGCAAAAAATTGCACACTGACTCGTTATTCTGGTTCGTGGGCCAGCCCGATATTTCGCTTGAACACGTCGAGGGCAATAATTACCGCGTAAAAGTTTTAGGCTTTGACTATTACAACGTGAGTGCAGGACAAGTCGAGTCAGGCAATACAAATAAAATTGCAATGTGGCTGCTTGATACAAATTATAACGGAATAGAATTTAACCCGACACAAATATTTTTTCCGCTTGAGGATAAGTCCGGAGGGTGGGAGAAGCTCGCAAAGACTCTCAAAGCAGAAATCAACACTGATTTAATCGAAAATTTTTCGGGCACAGAGTCACTTGAATTTACAGCAGAACCAGATACGAAAATTGCCGTGAAAATTATTGACGATCGCGGAATCGAAAGCGTAAAAGTTTTAACAGTCGGGGAGGAGTCGCACTAATGAGCGCAAAAATTGAGCAGCTGATAATAAATTCTCCCTACAATGAGCCTTTATATTATTGGCAATATAATAAGGAAGAGAAAAAATTTTACAAGGTTTCAGGAAGACGCAGAGCCGGTTATCTTGTAGCTTCACAAAATGCGCGCGGTTTTGATGATGACGCGGGGAAATTTATAGATATTCCGTTAGTGAACCAGATTCGCCCGAAAATAAAAGAATGGCGCGAGTCAAATTATCCCGGAATCACAAATATAACGCGAAAATTATTAAATCATTGGCACGACAAGGACGCGAGAAAATTTCCGTTTTTCTTCTGTCAGCTTGACGCAATAGAGACTCTAATATGGCTGAAGGAGTCAAACGAGGGCAGACGCTTAATAATTCAGGATGACGGCAGCAAATTTAGAAGGCTCTGCACAAAACTATGCACGGGCGGCGGAAAAACAATAGTAATGGCGATGTTAATTGCGTG
The DNA here is from genome assembly GCA_017443945.1 of Synergistaceae bacterium. NCBI lineage: Bacteria > Thermotogati > Synergistota > Synergistia > Synergistales > Synergistaceae > Synergistaceae bacterium. The sequence continues at coordinate 2,302 of JAFSXS010000035.1, read as the reverse complement.
GCAGGTCTGCAATAAAGCTCGTGATCTGCGAAATATGAATTACTCGCGAAATATTTTAATAGCAGCTCCAAATTTGACGGTCAAGAAACGTCTTCAGGTTTTAAGGCCGGGCGGTTATGATAATTATTATGAAAAATTTGATATTTTGCCGGTGGAGATTCGCGAATTAATCAATCAGGCAAGAGTCATAATTCATAATTGGCAGGCTTTAGCGTGGGAAGATTCCGAGACAATTGCAAAACGTAAGGACGTAGACAAGCGCGGGCCGTTGACTGACTCTGCATATGCTAGAAAAATTTTAGGGCGTTCGGGCGATAATTGGCTAGTAATCAACGATGAAGCACATCACGCATATAGAATCCCTTACAAGAAAAAATTAACTGATGAAGAACGGGAAGCTACAATTTGGATTCAGGGGCTCGATAGGATTCATGAGGCCAGAAAAATTTTGACGTGTTATGATTTCTCGGCGACTCCGTTTATTCCCGGTTCAAGCACGAGTCAAGAAAATTTATTCAGCTGGATAATAAGTGATTTCTCATTGAGCGACGGAATCGAGTCCGGCCTTGTGAAGACTCCGCGTGTTGTTGTGCGTGACAGCACGATCCCGGATCCTGATACTTATAAATCGCGGTTATTTCACCTTTACACAGAAGACGGCGTGAAAGATGATTTAACTATCAAGTCAAATTCTGAGTCATTGCCTGATTTAGTGCGCAGTGCATATCAGACTCTTGCAAGCGATTGGAAGGAAGTATTTAAACAATGGCAGGAGGCCGGGAAAAAGATTCCTCCCGTGATGATAACAGTAGCTAACAACACGAGAACGGCAGAGAGAATCGAGAAATTTTTTGCGTCAAAAGATTTGTTATTGCCTGAAGAACTTTGCGAGTCAGATAAAATTTTGCGCATTGACTCTAAAAAATTGGAGGACTCTGCAAGCTCTGAGGGTGAAATTTTGCGTGAAAAAGTTGACACAGTCGGCCAAGTCGATAAACCGGGCGAACAGTTAAGAAATATTATTTCCGTCGGCATGTTGTCGGAGGGTTGGGACGCTAAGACGGTAACACAAATAATGGGCTTGCGTGCGTTTTCGAGTCAGTTATTGTGTGAACAGGTTGTCGGGCGGGGTCTGCGCAGGACTTCATATGACAGACTGAATGACGGAGAATTTTTTGCGCCTGAATATGTAAATGTCTTCGGAGTGCCGTTTACTTTTTTGCCTCATGAGGAGACAACTACAGGAGGGGGAGTGATTCCTACTACGCCTACTACTGAAATTAAAGCACTTGACGAACGCAGAGAATATAAAATTACTTGGCCGAATGTAACAGGATTTGAATATATAAGCGGTCAGAAATTGAGTCTTGATTTAGAGTCAATTAAGCCGTTGGAATTAAAAGCAGACGACACAATAATAAGTGCAGAAATTGCGCCGATTCTTGACGGACAGACGGATTTAACGCGCGTCAGTGAAATAGATTTAGAGAGGGCCGCAGAGAGTTTCAGGTTACAGCAGATAATTTTTCATGCAGCAGCAAACGTCTTTGAAGAGTTATCAGCTTCATGGAAGGAAAAAGGCTCGAAATTATTATTATTGGGACAAGTTATAAATCTCGTGCAGGAATATTTACAGAGCGATTCAATAAATATTACGCCGAAATTGTTTGCATTCAACCGGCCGCGCAAGAAAATTTTATACGCAATGAACATGAGCAGAATAATAAAAAATTTATGGGACTCAATCCGCAGTGAGAACACAGAAAAATTTAACCCTGTTTATGACACGTTAAAGCCGGTTTTATCAACTGGAGACATGCCGCGATGGTGGACAGCGAGACCGAATCACTTAACTAGAAAGTCTCATATAAATAATTGCGTTTATGACAGTACTTGGGAAGCGTCGACTGCTTATGCGCTGGATAGAAATTCACACGTTCAGGCATGGGCGAAGAATGATCATTTAGGATTCAGCGTTTATTATTTGTACAACGGCGAGAGGAAAAAATATTTGCCTGATTTCCTGATAAGGCTTGACAACGGGAAAAATTTAATTCTTGAGATCAAGGGTAAGGAGTCAGCACAGGATAAGGCCAAGAAAGAGGCGCTAAAAATTTGGGTTGAGGCTGTGAATGACGCAAAAAATTTCGGTGAATGGGCTTGTGATGTGTCATATAACCCTGCTGATGTTGACGGAATAATCGAGAAATATTTATCTTGACGCGGCAAATACGGCGATGATTTACGGGCGGGGAAAGGGGGTTCGGGGGGAACGGGTTTTCAGGGGTGCCCCCCGATACGG
>JAFSXS010000034.1 GCA_017443945.1 Synergistaceae bacterium | reverse complement strand
GGGTGAGGCGGCGGCAGGCAGTAAAACTATTTCGGTGCTGCAACGATAAAATTGTCTTCACTCATTGCAGCCAGCGCAGGAAGACTTATCATTATATCCTTGCTCATGAAACATAATCTAATCTCGCGTTCTATCGTGTGAGTTATTTCGCCTTTATCGTCAAAAATTTCTGCTTTGAGTCTAAATTCAGGCCCTACAACTTTGCGCATATCTCTATCTCTTGGCAGGAGTTCCGCAGCTTCTCCGCCGTTAATAGTAACATTCACTTGTTCTAATGCCTTGTAATCGCCGAAATTCTTATTGTCAAGAAAAATTTGATGTTCACGCCCGATATAGAATAACAAGAATCCTAGCGCAACTAATGCAGCAAGTAAAATCAATCTCTGAGTCCAGCGCATTATAAATTTCAGGAAAGCTATAAACATTTTTTATCTGCCTCCTTCATTACCGCGAAGACTTCTGCGGGCTGCTTCTCGTTCTCTGTTTCTCTTCCATGCGTGAAGGACAAGCGCAATAGCTATTATCCCGTATGAGACAAAGACTCTAAAATATTCACCGATTTGAGCTTCACCGATTAAATTTTTACCGGCCATAGGTGCAACAATAAACATCAAGTGAAATAGTATGACTCCTAAGAAAACATTTGCGATGCTTGCACGTGATACGCTCGCGCCTCCGATTAATAATGCAGCAATCGAGAACATACCCGCTTGATCGTGGCTGTTGTAGGTGTTAAGCGTTCCCATATTCTGTAAATAAATTATTTGTCCGTAGCATGCTAATACAGTTGAAATCACTATTGCAATGACTCGCGTACGATTTACAGCAATTCCGGCAGAGTCGGCGACTGCTTGATTTTGTCCGATTGCGCGCATATCTTGACCGAGTTTTGTTTTTCTGAACCAGACTATAAACACGCAGAACAACGCAATTACTATTAATGTCGCTAACGGGATTCTTATTGCACCATCAAAAAATGGCAGCTGAATCACTGCAAATGCACCTTTTGAATTAATGCTGATAAATTGCTGTGAGTCTTTTACTCCTGCTATAACGGTCGGCACTAAATTATCAAGAACTCCGCGAATCCCCAGCAAGCTGACGGCGTTACGCACTCCATAGCCGCGCGATAATAATAGTGAAGGATTCGTAATTGGAATTATCCAGCCCATAAAATATAAAACTGTCATTTGATACACGCCGTTAATGAAGAATCCAAGAATATAAGACGTTACCATTTCACGGCCTTTTGCGCGATTCAAGACTGCCCCGCAGAAAATTCCGAGTACTATTGCAATCGGAGTCCCTATCAAGCACGCGAGCACCATTCCCGGAATACCTACGACTCCCCAGTCGCATATCATTAATAAACCTATTTGGCCGGCCATTGCTCCGAGTACCATTCCGAAATTTAAGCCCATTCCCGCCATAATTGGAATCAATAACGACAGAATCAAGAACGAGTTACGCCCGATTCTTGTTATAAGTTCCTGAATCAAGTAACTTGCAGAGAAACCGCTTAATGGAATAGCAATCGCCGAAATTAATATAAATATCGCAGGAACCGGATTCGTTACAAAGCAGGCAGCTATTATTATCGTCGTAACTGCTAAAATTAACGCGCTTTGTATTGAATGATTCACAATTATGTCATTGACTAATGCGTTTGACGGGAAAAAATAAGCAAATACACCTTCTAACGCAAGCAAAATTATTAACGTCGTGAAAAATGCTTTGTTTGCGAAAAATTTTTTAATCATCTTCCCGCACGCACCTTTCTTGTGAGAGCATAAAGAATCATGCCGTTACTTACTATGAGTCGTATTACTTCTGACATGTCAGTCTGCAAATAGCTGTTAATTACAGACGGAGTCATCGTTAATATTCCCTGAAATAAAAACGTTCCGACTATAACATTTAAGATACTTGCTTTGTTGACGCTCGCACCGCCCAGCAAAATCGACGCGACCGCCGGTAATGCCATATAGAACGGACCCATATATAATTGTATAAATCCAAAACTTTGCTCATAAACGATAATTCCTATCGCGCCCAATATCGTCGAGAGTACTACAGAAATCGTGCGCATTTTATCGACGTTGATTCCAGACGCGCGCGCAAATTCAGGATTTGAACCTACTGCCGTCATTGCTGTACCTGTTTTCGTGCGCATGAAGAGCCATACTAATAAAGCCATTACAGCAAAGAAAATTAACATTCCAGTCGGAATCGTGAATCTGTCATTAATCTTTATCGCAAGAGCCTTGTTTAATATATTCAGCCAGTAACCTTCAACGCTTATTGTTGTACGCAAGCCACGGCCCGCATAACCCCATACCATTGTCGGGTGCTTATAAGGCAGCAGAAGCCACGCAATACACATAAACGACACAGACGAGAATCCTACATATGTAGCTATCATCATTTCATCGCCTTTGACTCGGTTTAACAATTTCCCGTAAAGCCAGCCGAGTACAGCTGCAATCGGTATCGCAATTATTATCGCGCTCGCAAATCCGATAGGCTCTCTATATACTTCAATAAATGCAGGATTAAGCCACGAAATATTATATTGTCCGCCTAATTCAGCAAGTTTTGATAAAATTTCAGAGTTTAACTCAATGGAAAGAGTCGCACCCAGCAAACCCGCAATTATTCCAAGAGGCAGACCGAAATTTAATCCGCATCCAGCCTGCACCATAGGGATCATTGCAAGCACCATTACGCCGTTCATGCCAAATCGCACAAGAGTATTATTTAACGACGTGTCAACATTTACACCGACAAAGGGAGCCGCTATAAACAGTCCCAGCAGAAATAAGCCTATAATAATTCTCGGCCAGCCGGCTTTATCGATAAAATTTTTTATCATGCTGTCTCTTCACTCTCCTTATCTATATTTTGTTTGTGCTGTCCCATCATTAACATTCCGAAATCTTCAGCAGGACTCGACGCAGGCAAGACTCCCGCGATTTTTCCCTCACCTACTATTGCAACTCTATCACAGACAGAACGCAGCTCTTCAAGCTCTGAACTTGTAATTATTATCGTCGTGCCGTTTTCGCGGTTATATTCTTTCAACGTGTCAAGAACTAAAGTTTTTGCGCCTATGTCAATGCCTCTAGTCGGTTCGCAGATTAATAAAATGTCAGGACGCAGGACAAACGCTTTAGCAAGACAAACTTTCTGCTGATTTCCGCCGGATAATTCGCCCGCTAACTGACTCGGCCCAGTGCATTTAATACCGAGTGAGTCAATAAATTTGCGCGCTTCCTTCTTCATTGCGTATTCGTTCCTAACTTGGAAAATATACGGGATTCCGAGTAAAAATCTCCCTTGAGTCTGCATTGCCGTAAAAGTTATATTCCAGTCTAAAGGCTCATCAAGCAATAAACCGACTCCGCGCCTGTCTTCAGAAACAAACGCCATTTTTCGCGATAAAGCTGCTCTCGGACGATTGAGAATTAATTTTTTCCCGAAGAGTCTAACTTTACCGCCGGCAGGATAGAGTCCCATAATACCGTTTGGGATTCCTAATTTGCCGTGTCCAGCAAGTCCGCCGATGCCGAAAATTTCACCCTTCTTGACTTCAAACGATACATCACGAACAGTTTCGCCGGGCATGTCAACCCATAAATGTTCAACTTTGAGAGCGGGTTTAACTTTTTTCTTCTTTTTGCCGGGCTGAATGTCAAGAGTCTCGTTTACATCATCAGGTGTTACAGGTTCTGCGGGAATCTCCGGGGGTTCCTCGACTCTCGCACTCTCGCGGCCGACCATTAATGACGCAATTTCCCTTATTGATAACTCATTTGACGGCTGGTCAGTGATTAATTTTCCGTCGCGCAAAACAAGAATCCTGCTGCACAAATCTTTTACTTCATGCAGTCTGTGAGAAATAAACACAATTGCGATTCCTGAACGAGCTAATTTCTTGAGTGCCGTTAATAAAATTTCAGCTTCTGACTCTGTTAATACTGCTGTCGGCTCATCGAGGAATAACAATCTAGTATTTTTTCTGTCAATTTCGCGTGCAATCTCGATAAACTGTTTGTAACCGACGGGCATTTCACTAACTATCATATCAGGATTAATATTTACTCCGAGCGTGTGAATCGCTGCATTTGCACGTTTATGCATTTCTTCACGGTCAAGAGTCGAGACCCTGTCGCTAAATACATAATTCATTAGTGAAGGATTCAATACTTCGCGATTCAACAAAATATTTTCTGCTGCAGTAAATCCCGGAATAAGCGAAAATTCTTGATGTACCATTCCGATTCCTGCTGCGAGTGCCTGATTAGGTGATGAAAAATTTACGTGCTTCCCGTCAATAAATAATTCTCCCTCGTAGCCTCCTGTTGAAGCTATTACGGGCATTCCGAACAAAATATTTAACAGCGTCGATTTGCCTGCACCGTTTTCACCGACAAGGCCAATAATTTCGCCTGAGTCAATGCTGAACGATATATCAGACAAGACTCTATTGCCGTAATATTCTTTGCCGATATGCTCAAGTCTAAGCAATGTGCTTGTATTCGTATCTGACAAATAAAATCGCCTCCTAATTTATATTATAAAAGGGGAATGCGTTTATTTGCACTCCCCGTGAGTTTGCGAGATTAAATTTTCGCGAAAAATTTTAGTTTGCGGGAGTCATGCGGATCTTGAAATATTTTTCGGGGATCTCAACTTCTGCAAGCCCTAAAAATGTTCCGCCCAAAACGTATGTGTCCTGACGCAATAAAATAAATTTTGTATTCTTTACGCCTGTAACTGCATCTGTGAAGTAACTTGCTCCCCAGTGTGCGCCCGGGCAAAATTCGTCGTAAGCTGCTCGCATTTCTCTGAGTGCCTGCGCTGAACCTAATTTATTTGTGAATGTGCCTTCTACATAGCGTTTGCCGTATTCAACAAGTGCTGCCGTAGTCGTGTAACCCCATGAATAAGCCCATGTTCCCATACGACCGCCGCCGCCTGCCTTGACAACTGCGTCCTCAACTTTTTTCAGGATTGCAGGCCAGTCGCCCTGTTCCTTTGATAAATCGATACCAAGTGCGCCGGGGTAACCCATAACGGGCGAGGGTAAATCTGCTTCAACAAAATATCCGCCGAGTGCAGCGACCTGACGTAATAACGGCTCTGTGTGTCCGTCGTTTGTGCAGAAAAATGCTGCGTCTTTGCCGTATTTCTCAATCCATGCGGGCATGTTCTCTAAAATATATTGCTGTGCTCCTGCCATGCCTACGTCGCTTGTAGGATCGGGGGCTGTCTCGAATACAAATTTGATGCCCAAATCTTTGCATGCTTCTTCCATTATTGCACGTCTGAGTCCGAGTGTCTCATAGCTCATATGACGAGGGAAAGAAATATGTACGAAAGTTTTTGCGCCCATTTTCTTAGCACCTAATGGAATAGTGTAACCGCGTCCGATATGGTCTGTATGAACTGCGATATGTGCTGACTCAGTGATTACGCCGGGGTCCTCGTGAGGTTCGCCCGCAAGCAGTAAAATATCAGGCCTTTTCTCGCGTACTCTTCTGAAACCTTCTGCTGTGCCGGGGACTGCCTGATTAACAACGATAACTTTCATTAATGGGTCGTCAGCAAGTCCGACTATCTGCGCAATAACTGTCTCTTGTTCTGACGGGAAATTGTCCGGATAAGTTACGTGCGTGATCATTCCGCCTTTGGAAGCGTCGCCGTATTTCTGAATCATTAATTCTGCACCGCGTAAATCGTCCTCACTCTGAGAAACTGTGCCGGTCATGACTCCGATATGAAATTTTGCGTCCTCTGCAAATGCTGCACCAGCAAATAACGCAATAACAAGCGCGAATAATGCAAATTTCTTCACGATAAATTTTCCTCCTTGTTAAAATTTTTGAGTTACAGTTAATTATATCGCCCGAAAAATTTTTACAAATCAGCGTTATTCATGAATTTACGAGCTGCGAAAAATTTTCTCCATTAATAAAAGAATAATAGCAAATTATATGCTCAAGTATGTATAATTATTTAAACTAGTCAGATAAATAATAGGGGGTAAAAATTTTATGGGAATGACGATGACTCAAAAGATTCTCGCGCGTCATGCGGGACTCGATGAAGTTCATGCGGGACAGCTGATTCAAGCAAAATTAGATATGGTCATGGGCAATGATATAACGAGTCCGGTTGCTATAAATGAATTTGAGTCAGCCGGTTTTAATGAAGTCTTTGACTCGAAAAAAGTCGTTATGGTAATGGATCACTTCACGCCCAACAAAGATATTAAATCAGCGACTCAGTGCAAACAGTGCCGGACATTTGCGAAAAGATTCGGGCTTGAAAATTTCTTTGATGTCGGCAAAATGGGAATCGAACACGCTTTATTACCTGAAATGGGACTCGTTGCACCCGGTGAAGCAATTATCGGCGCAGACTCTCACACTTGCACATACGGCGCAGTAAATGCATTCTCGACCGGTGTAGGCTCTACGGACATGGGCGCAGCAATGGCAGCTGGTTATACGTGGTTCAAAGTTCCGGCGGCGATTCGTGTAAATGTTACCGGCAAGAAGAAAAAATTTGTGTCCGGCAAAGATTTAATATTATACTTAATCGGCAAAATCGGCGTTGACGGAGCATTATATAAATCTCTTGAGTTCAGCGGCGAAGGTCTCAAAGAATTATCAATGTCAGACAGACTCACTATTGCTAATATGGCTATCGAGGCAGGCGCGAAAAATGGAATTTTCCCAGTTGATGACATCACGAGAGAATATCTTAACGGCAGAGTAACACGCGAATGGACTTCATACGATCCAGACCCCGACGCAGAATATGAAAGCGTAATAGAGCTTGACTTGAATAATATCGACTGCACTGTGTCATGGCCTCATTTGCCCGAAAACGCAAAGCCCGCCACTGAAGGCAGAAATATAAGAATTGACCAAATTGTAATAGGTTCATGTACAAACGGCCGTATTGAAGATATGCAGGCAGCAGCAGAAATTTTGAAAGGTCATCACTTGGCCGATGGTGTGAGAGGAATAATTATCCCGGCGACTCAAAATATTTATCGCGAGTGCATTAAACGCGGTTATGTAGATATTTTTCTTGACGCGGGGTGCATTGTGTCGACTCCTACGTGCGGGCCTTGTCTGGGCGGTCATATGGGAGTCTTGGCTGCTGGTGAAAAATGCGTCTCTACAACAAATCGAAATTTTGTCGGCCGAATGGGTCATGTTGAAAGCGAAATATATTTAGCTTCTCCTGCTGTTGCTGCTGCGTCAGGGATTACAGGTTATATAACGCACCCGAAGGAGGTTATGTAAATGCGCGCTCATAAATACGGAGATCATGTTGACACAGATGTAATTATTCCGGCTCGTTATTTGGCAAGTCAGGACGAGAAAGAGTTAGCGTCTCACTGCATGGAAGATATTGACAAAAACTTTCACGCAAAAATTAAAGACGGTGATATTATTGTTGCAGGCTTGAATTTCGGCTGCGGTTCTTCCCGTGAACATGCGCCAGTTGCAATAAAAGCGTCCGGAATTTCTTGTGTAATCGCAAAAAGTTTCGCGCGAATCTTTTACCGTAATGCAATTAATATCGGACTCGCCATTCTTGAATGTCCTGAGGCAGCAGAAAATATCGCAGACGGCGACGAAGTAAGCATAAATTTTGACACAGGCGAAATTAAGGACTTAACGCAGAATAAAATTTTTAAGGCTGAACCCTTCCCGGAATTTATCAAGAATATGATTAAGGACGGCGGTTTAATAGCTTCACTCAAGAAAAAATTATAAATAAATGACTCTCCTGAAAGCAGCTTTATTCAGGGGAGTTATTATCTAAAAATTTATTAGCTCGTCATTTATTAGTGCAGCATTAGTGAATATTTCTATATAGTCAAAATGCTTTATTATTTTATCGCCCAGCATTAACGGTTCTCCGCCTATAATCTGAATTTTTTTAACGCCATGTGATTCTACTAGATTGTCAATTATATAACAGAAATCACTATATGACATAATTTGACCGCATACAGGTTCGGACTCATTATAGCAGTGAACATATTTCAAATTACATAAGCTCGTAACTTCAGCCCATACGAAATTAATAACGTGATTTTATTTGAGATCATATGTATCATTATGAATCTATTTGCTATAAATAAAATTTTTGTGTCAATAAATTATTTTTTCTCCGTGAGTCCTTGCTGTTGAGGCAAAAAATTAATATTCTTGTATTGGTAAAAGTATTAGTAAAATATTTCTTGTATGCAATATAATTTTGTGAAGTGAAAAATTTTAGTATGCACATATTATATCAAACTTTTTGCTTTATTGGGATAAACGGAAACAGCTGATGACGCACAACCGGCATCGGATGCAAAAAGGTTTTCGCCTTTATAGATTTTAAAGTGTTTTCATTATATGGAATAGCACAACAAAAAAAGCTGCCATTGTATTTATTCTTCAGGATCGCACACAAGGAGACATTTTACATCGTGGTCAGGGCCGCAGTCGTTCACATCGGGGCTGCAAACTCCATTAGGGTTACATTCGCCGGCGTCAGGGGGGGCAGGCAGTCCAATAGCTTGGATCACATGCAGATACAGTACCATGACTCGAAAAAATTTCGTAACTAAGCATTATTAATTCCTCCTTAAAATTTTATTCGTCTTCAACAGGGCTGCAAATCCAGTAGCCGTTTTCTTCCGGTTCACAGTCCGGCATACAGTCAACGCCGTAATCAGGGCCGTAAAATCTCAAATGTTATTATTCTCATCATCAGAATCAGAGCTCATAGCAAAATCAAATATTTCGTAACTTAATATTGCGTCATCACTTCTTTCACATAAAGCATTAACCTTCAAAATTGTAAAAAAAAATAATAATGCATCAGTGAATTTACGTATAAATTTTAGTAAATACTTATATAGCAATACATTTTAATAGCTGTAAAAACTTTTGCATGTCGGAGCT
>JAFSXS010000033.1 GCA_017443945.1 Synergistaceae bacterium | reverse complement strand
TGCTGCTAACTGACCGATTGCATCATATGCCCAGTGGTTCATCGGTACGTCCATGAAGGGATTTGTTGCCGAAAGAGCCGGGGCTGCAAGTACTGCTACTGAAACAATAGCTAATAAAGCTGCTAATTTTTTCATTATAAATAACCCCCTATTAAATTGTCAATAAACTATCGTAAAAACTGTTTACGCACTCAAGTCTTTTATGTTGCCCTGAGCTGTGGGGGTGCGGAAAGTTACCTTGTTTCCTTTCTGTCCCTTCTGACAGTTCGTCGGGCTTGTCTTCCGACCTCCTGCGTTCCTTCGCACTTACTTTTCCTTAATGGCTCGTGGGGGATTTGCGCCTCACTCTCCTGCCGTCCGGTTTTCGGTACTGCGTCGGTTTTCTTTACGATTTTGTTCTACGTAATTCCCGTAGGACAGTGAGTATAATACAACGGAGTTTTTGTTTTGTGTATCAGTAAAATTACGTATAAATTTTAGCAGTAGAATCAATTAGAGACTCGTACGATTATTACGCAATCTTCGTCGTAGTCATTGAGCAAGTCATCATGTGTCAAGAATCTCATGCCTTCAGCTTTTGCCTGAGCGATTAATATTCTATCGAACGGGTCATTATGTTTCGGGGCGTTTTCAGGGCGTGAAAGAGTCCCTAATTCGTATACATGAATCGTATTTAGTTGTAATTCCTGAAAATCCATTTGCTTGCATTTTTCTACAAATTCTCTAATGGGCAATTTAGTAAGTTGTCCCGGATTCTTTTGCTGCTTCATGATTATTTCCCATATTGAGACAGGGCTATAATATATTTGATTGTTTTCGTTCGACAAAATAGATCTAGTTCTTGATGTGAGCATACGGCTTTTTTCTTCGTCGACGGCCCATAACAAAATATGAGTTGTCAATTAGATACTTCATCGGGGAATAACTTTCCTTCCAGCATTTCTTTTGCGATTTCTTCATCGAGTGCGTCAAATTCTGCTTGATTAGCGGGCGAGAAATTAAATTTCCCTAAACCGAGCTTGCGTTTTCCGCTTGGGTCTGTGTGATACCTTAATATTTTTGCGGTCGGCTCACCTCTGCGTGTAATGACAATTTGACTCTCATCGCCGTCTTCAAGCATCATTACAAATTCGTATAGACGTTCTTTTGCTTCCTTAAGATTCGTATAAATCATAAATTTTTGCCTCCATTATATAAATATAAAAATTTCCTGCCCATTATGTTAGCAGGAACAACGAACTTCACAACGTAAAATTTGCTGAATCAGTCAAATACTCTCTTTAACGCCTCTAAACCCTCACGAGCCTTAGTAAGACTCACTATACAAATCGCGCTCTCTGACGTTGAATTAATAATTTCTATGTTCACATTTACGGACGCAAGAGCCTTGAACATTTTCGCGAGGATATTTGCTGAGTCAGATTTCAAATCTACTGTGATGGCCGCTACTTCTGTTGCAAATGAAACGCCTTGACCGCCGACCTTTGCAGCAGCTTCACGGCAGACAGGAATCATTTCATCAAGTTTTTCACGCTGAATCAAGAACGATAAATCAGAACGTCCGCCCCTCATTGTATTTTGCGTTACCATGCTGACACTTACTGAATGCTCCGATAAAACGCTGAAAATTTCTGCGGCTATTCCCGGCACGTTAGGGACTCCGAGAAAAACGACGTGAACGCAGTTATCATTAAATGTAATATTGCTCATGAAAAATTTTATCTCCTTACAAATTATATAGACTTGCAGATTTTATCACATGCTATGCTAAAATTTATTTTATCGTTCATACAAGCAAATTTATTTAATAGGGAGGTAGTTATTTATTGAGCCTCGTATATTTTACATTATGGGTAATTTTTAACGGCCGCTTGACGTGGGAAATTTTTATTTCGGGCGTTATTGCTGCTGTTCTGCTTGATTTATTCGTGAAAAGGGTCATGAAGATTAATTTTTCGGGGTCATACTTGAAATTTTTGACTCTCTTGCCTGACGTAATTATTTATGCGGTTGTCCTGTTAATTGAAATTGTGCGGGCAAATTTTGCGATTATAAGACTCGTTCTTGCGCCTGAAATTGACGTTGAGCCTTGTCTTGTGAGATTCCAGACTCCATTAAAGACTCAAGCGGCGAGGGCTGCTCTTGCAAATTCCATAACTTTAACGCCGGGAACTATTACAGTTTCACTTGAGGGCAATGAATTATTAGTTCACGCACTGAATCGCGAAATAGCACACGGACTCGAAGGAAGTTTATTCGAGCGTTTATTGTCAAGAATGGAGGCGCGAGTCAATGCCTAGTCCTGAAGAGTTAAGAAATTTTTTACTAATCGGCAGCGTTATATTTTTGTCGGTTACAATTTTTATTTGTCTCTTGCGTGCTGCGTTAGGGCCGAGATTTTCAGACAGGATTATTGCAGCTAACATAATCGGCACGAAAGTAATTTTATTAATTGCTGTGCTGGCTCTGATAATCGGCGAAAATTATTTAGTTGATGTATGCTTGATTTACGCGATAATAAATTTTTTGTCGGTGGTAGTGCTTGCGCGTTCAGTAATTGAGAAAAAGGAGGACGAGAAAGAGTCATGATTCGTGTAATTATTGCGGGAGTGCTTGTGCTTGCGGGATTATTAGTGCTTGGCCTTGCTACTGTCGGGATATTCAGATTTTCGACGATGCTTAATAGGATTCACGTTGCTGCAAAGTGCGATACTTTAGGGGCTTTGCTTGTTCTTGCGGGATTAATAATTTTGTCGGGAGCAAATGTCTTCTCGCTGAAATTATTTCTGGTGATTATATTTTTATGGCTGTGCAATCCTGCGGCGAGTCATTTAATAGCGCGTGCAGAAGTCGAGACTAACCCGGATTTAAATTTAATTTGCGATTATATTGACTTGACCGGAGGCGGTAAAAAATTATGATTGTTGTAGAATGGCTGTTATTAATTTTCTTGATAGTGTGCGCTGTTGCTGTATCAGTCTCGAAAAGTTTGCTTAATTCCGTAATTATATTCATGAGCTACAGTCTTGTAATGGCGGTTATATGGGTGTTATTAAGATCTCCGGACTTGGCCATAACAGAAGCTGCTGTCGGTGCGGGAGTAACGAGCGTTTTATTTTTTCTGGCACTGCGTAAAATCGGGCAATTAGAGCACAAACACGATGAGAATACTTAACGCAAATAAGGCAAGGGGACAATTTTTCGAGCTTCTATCAGAAGTAAATGACAACAGCTCCCCTGTAATGATTCTTAACGATAACGGCAAAAACGCTGTTCTTATTTCTGAAGATGACTGGGATTCATTGCAGGAAACTTTATATTTGCATTCGATTCCGGGTATGGTTGAAAGCATTAATCAGGCAAGACAAGAATCACTAGACGAGTGCAAAGAATATGATCCTAATGAGGAATGGAGCAACCTTTATAGTGAAAACACTTTAAAAGCTATAACGGCAAAGTCAAGGTCGAAAACCTTATCAGCTGCTATTGTTGGTCGCAGCAAAAACATACATGTAAAATTTTTTCACACGAAAGGAGTCATACACGATTGAACGAAGAAATAAAATTAATCTGGCAGAAATTTTTTAACTGGATATCGGGCAACGGGCCAAGACCTGAAAATGAAGTCATACCCCCTGAACCGCCGCCGGATCTGCCATTCACGCAAAAGCCAAAGGACAAATATTCGCGCTTCCATGAGGCAACACTAAGAGAACGCTATAATCAGTGGCTTGAGATTCACGGACTGCACATTTTTTCGCAGGTTTATGCGGGCTTGAGCGTCTTAACTTGCATAGTTATTGTCTCGTTACTGCTTGCTACAGTTGCGGAGCTGCCACCGTTCGGCGATGAAAAGAATCCCGCAAATAATGAAGTAATTAGACGCTACATCGAACACGGCGGACATGAGACAGGCGCACAAAATATCGTAGCAGGACTCATACTCGATTACAGAGCGTTTGACACATTCGGAGAGTCGGCGGTTTTGTTCACTGCTGCTGTAAGTGTCTTAATGATTCTGGGAGCTTCACGAAAAAATTTGCTCAATAACGAGAGATTACCAAAATTAAACGAGTCAGGCAAAAACTTTTTACAGCGCGGGCCCCCATCCTTGAGTCTAAATAAATTCAGGCGAGATGACTCGATTTTGCGTGCGGTTGCGTCGTTGTCGATTCCTGCAATTTTGTTAATGGGCTGCGTAGTCGTAATTAACGGGCATTTGACTCCGGGCGGGGGATTTTCCGGCGGTGCGATATTGAGTACAGCTTTAATATTATGTGCAAATGCTTACGGGTTCGATCGGGTACATAAATTTTTTAACGAGCGGACATTTATAATTTCCAGTTCTACGGCTTTAATGATTTATGCGATGTCTAAAGGTTATTCATTTTTCACGGGAGCAAATCACTATCATTCAATAATTCCTAAGGGTACAATCGGAAATATTTTAAGCGGCGGATTAATTTTACCGTTAAATATCTGCGTGGGCTTGATAGTTGCGGGGACTCTTTACGGGTTCTATGCGCTTTTCAGTGAGGGGGAAATATAAATTATGCTCGAAAAATTATTATTGAATCACTATGAAGCAGCGGCTGTTATTTTGTCGGGTATAGGACTCACAAATCTATTATTACAGCGAAATTTAATCAAGAAAATTATCGGACTTAACATAATGGATACAGCTGTATATTTATTTCTTGCTGCTAAGGGATATGTTGCAGGCCGTTCAGCTCCGATTTTATTAGAGAATGGATCAGGGGGCTGGCTTAATTCCGCAAATTTATATGTGAATCCTGTTCCCGCCGGACTTGTTTTAACGGGAATAGTCGTAAGTGTGAGCGTTACTGCTGTTGCCTTAGCTTTGACTCTGAAACTTTATGAATATTACGGGACATTAAATATCGACGAGGCACTATTAAAGATGACTCAAGAGCAGGAAGAATTAGAGTCAAAAATTGACAGTGCAGAAGAGGACGTGCTGGCATGATAAATTTATTAGCTTACAATATTCCGTTTGCAAGTATATTTTTGCTGATGACAGCCGCAATTATTACGCCGATTTTGCCGAATAAAAATAGACTCCCTGAAAAATTATCTTGCTATGTGATAGGCTTTGTGATGATTCTTTCGGGATACTTGCTTTATTCGCTCACAAGTTCAGCACAGACTCTCAGCTTTAATTTTCCTATGGGACATTTTCCGGCACCATGGGGCAATGAATTAAGAGCCGGGCCTCTTGAAGCTGTATTATCGCTCGTTTTTTGCGCGGCCATGCTGTTATCTTTGCTGGGTAATTTCTCATCGACTGCTGAAGATATTGCACCGTCAAGAAGACAAATTTTCTGCGTTCTCGTGAATTTATTGACGGCCTCGTTATTAGCTTTGACGTACACAAATGATTTATTCACAGCTTATGTGTTCATCGAGATAAATACAATTGCGGCGTGTTCTATCGTTGCAGTAAAAGAGGGCCCGGAGACAACTAGAGCTGCTCTGCGTTATTTAGTAATGAGTCTTGTAGGGTCGGGACTCGTAATGATTGCGATTTGCTTACTTTATGACTTGACCGGACATTTATTAATGCAGAACATGAACGCTGCCATAAAAGTTTTAGTTGCTACAAAAAGTTATTTAATGCCTCTGACTGTCTCACTTGCATTAATTACGACGGGACTCGCAATAAAAAGCGCGTTATATCCTTTTGCGGCGTGGCTTCCTGACGCTCACGGGAGTTCAACAAATGCTTCAAGCGCAATATTATCGGGTTTAGTGCTGAAGGGACATATTTTCACGATCATAAAAATTTTTTATCGGGTATTCGGCCTTGATGTGATTCATTTTTTGCGAATGGACACGGTTATATTTATTCTTGGCCTGCTTGCTATGATTATGGGATCTGTTCACGCATTGAGACAAAGCAACGTCAAACGAATGATAGCATGGTCGAGTGTTGCGCAAGTGGGTTATATTTTTCTGGGCGTAGGATTAAATACAAGTGCAGGAATCGCGGCGGCATGTCTTCATATTATAGTTCACGCGTGCATAAAACCTATGTTATTTACGGCAGCAGGAGGACTCAGCAATGCAGCAGGACACAAAAAAGGTCTTCACGCTTTAATGGGAACATTTTACGTTAACCCATGGGCGGGGCTTGGACTTGCTGTTGGTGCGTTCTCGATGATGGGGATTCCGGGATTCGCGGGGTTTGCGTCAAAATTGAGTCTGACTCTTGCGTCATTTGACAGCTCTGTTGTTATATGGTCATTAACGGCACTTGCTGCAAGTTCGGTGTTAAATGCGTTATATTATGTTCCGGCAGTAATAGTAATCTTGACTCACCATAAGGACGCGCACAAAAATTTTACAGCACCTGCTCCGACGAGATTATATAAAATTTCAATGGGAATATTTATCGCGTTAAATTTTTATCTGGGATTATTCTGCGTGCCTTTATTGAGACTCATAACGAGAGGAGTTAACGTACTATGACAGGCAACAATTTTTTGACTCTGATTCCCGTAATATTTCCGATTGTGGCGGGGTTTGCGCTTTTCTCTCGGCCGATTTTCGAGGACAGGCACGTTTACGTCGGTGTGATGACGTTCTTAAATGCTGCGATAACTTTTGCGGCTGCGTTCATGACTCACGAGAATTTAATAATTTTATGGCGGATAACTGACACACTTTCTATAGCGTTCAAATTTGATTATCCTGCGAGGGCGTTTGCGTGTCTAGTTGCGTTTATATGGCCGTTAGTTACTCTTTATGCATTTGAATATTTGCGCCGCCGTCCTCCTGTTGATAGATTCTACGCGTTTTTTCTGTCAATTTTTGGAATATTAATCGGTGTTGCGTGTGCTGCAAATTTATTGACTCTATATTTATTCTATGAGCTTATGACATTTATGACTCTGCCGTTAGTGATGCATTCTCAGCAAAGGGAAGCTATAAGGGCGACAGTTTCATATTTGTTATATTCTCTTGCGGGGGCTGCTCTTGCGCTGGGAGGATTCTTTTTCTTTCACATTTACGGAGTCTCAATGGAATTTACGCCGGGAGGAGTGCTCGATATTGCGCGGATAACTGCCGATAAAAACGAGTCAATGATTCTGACTGTAACATTTTTGACTCTGGTGGGATTTGGTGCTAAGGCTGGACTCGTTCCTCTTCATGCGTGGCTGCCGACTGCTCATCCTGTTGCGCCGACTCCTGCGAGTGCTGTACTATCAGGATTAATCACAAAGGGCGGAGTTATAGCGATGTTCAGAGTGATTTATTATGTAGTCGGAGATAAATTTTTGCGCGGGACGTGGGTTCAGAGTGCGATATTAATAATGGCCTTGATAACTATTTTCACGGGGTCAATGATGGCATTCACTGAGAAGCACTTAAAGAAGCGTATTGCATGGTCAACGGTGAGTCAAGTCTCTTATGTAGTATTTGCTATGATGTTATTGACTCCGGACGGGATAAGGGGCGCGGTTTTGCAGATTGCTGCTCATGCGATGTCTAAGAGCTGCTTATTCTTGAGTGCTGGTGTAGTAATTTATTTCACATTACAGGGCGCAAATTATCACTATGCCGACCAGTTACAAGGAGTCGGGAAAGAATTACCCATTACAATGACTTGTTTTGCGCTTGCGTCAGTGTCGTTGATAGGTCTTCCGATCAGCGGGGGATTCTCTGCGAAATGGTTTATGGCTTCGGGTGCACTTGGACTCGGTAAAATTGGTTTGGCCGGAGTTGTTGTGCTGATGATAAGCGCGTTATTGACTGCTGGTTACTTGCTGCCGATAGTTACTGACTCATTTTTTCCGGGCGATGATTATGATTATTCAAATGTTGTGCCGTTTCATTTGCCGCTAAATATGAGGATTCCGTTATTATTGCTTGCAGCGGGGGCGGTCTTGACGGGATTGTTTGCGGGAACTCTGATAGATTTTGTGAACGGTAAAATAATTTCTGTAGTGCTATAAAATTTTCCCCCCTGTTTGAAGTGCTATGCAGGGGGATTTATTTTGCAATCTGTAAATGATGAAAATCTTATCTGCTCCCCCACGTCTGAAATAATTTACGGCACGAAAATATTTATTTATTCCGCATTAAAATTTTCAAGACATCTAAGGCATATTATGTGATAAAATATCTTCCAAACAAGTTTATAATCTTTTCAGCGGGAAAATAATTTTACTAATACTTTTACTAATATAAAAATCTTGTCTCATTTACGTTATCGCATAAGTTCATGAATAAAAATTTTTTGTTAATGCAGCAATTTTTCACGAAAAACTTTTTACAGCGATTCAAGTTCATTTGCTATAAAATTTTTCCCCCTGTTGAAGCGAATCCGGCGTAGGCTTTACTGATGCTAGAGAAATAGAATCCTGCTCACAAAAATTTTTGCCTGAGATAAAAGTTTTTCGCGCCTCTCACTGTCGGGAATAATTATCATAATTCTTTGACTCAGAAAGACATATAACGCCGTAAATAAATGTATGAACGTAAGAATATCCCTTAGCAAGCACAAACCATGATATACCCGTCAAGAATGAAATTATGTCGCGCTTTATCGGCAGATTATGACGTTTTGCAGTTACACAAGAAATTATAGACATGATTAATAAGGCTCAAGCAATTATTCCTGTAGGTTTCTTTTTCAGATACAGCCAGAGTACATGAAAAACTGAAGAATTTAATGATTCCGCAAAAAAACTAGAAAAGTTCTTTGCATCACCAAATGTGCGCCTTAATACATCTTGATAATAAATTGCATTGAGACCGTCAATAATTCCTGAATCACTGCGCAAATAACCATGAATTACCAAAGCAGCAAAGAAACCAGCAAGAGCAGCAGCACTCACTCCGAAAATAGTCCTGAATAAAATTTTGATTCATCAAGTATTCGGAAAATAAAAATAGCACAGAACAAAGCATAAAGCATGTAACGTGTTCATATGTGCATAGAGATTTTAGCATAACGCCATAAATCTTTTATTCGGGTAATTAAGCGCGATAAGACCTTTTGCATTTACAGTCCGCATATTTATCATACTTTGTTATGTCAGAGAAGGCCGTGTTGGGTTATGTTGATGTCGGGGATGTCTTGACGGAATTGTTTGCAGGAACGTTGATAAATTTTATTACCGGTTGCGCGTCATTAGCTGCTATCATAAACACGTCTGCGCGAACATGCAAAATTTTATAAATTTACCCTCGTAAAAATTTTATAGCATTTATTGTGATTCAAATTATTATACAAAATGTTGTAAAATACTGGCAAGAGAATCAAATTTATTTAATGAAAGGATTGATACCCTATGAACTATTTGAACGAAGTAATTTTATCCGGACTCCTGCACCATTTGAGCGGCAAGAAGAGCAGCAAATATTTTCCGTTTTCAGTGAGGCATGAAAATTTATGGAGCGACGGAACAACCCGCAAAGATTTTCTCAATGCGCGTGCTTTCCCGTCAGATGTTCAGGAAAAATTAAAGTCTATGCCGGAAAATACGCCCATTAAAGTAAAAGGCGTTCTGCGTTCGTCAAAGGGCAGCGGTGAATTATATTTGGCTGTTCTCGAAGTCGAAGAGCTTAAAGAATTAGGCGCGCTCGAAAACTCCGTAAAAATTTCTGGGTATGTTCACACGATAAAAGCTCAGGCAGAAGGCGAGACAGGTACAGGAAAATATATAAGATTCGCAGTCAGGCAGGAGAATCAAGAATTAGACGGACATTCAAGGCGTGATTTTCTTGTTGTCAGAGTCTATGATGAGGAATTACGAAAAATTTTAGCAGGAATGAATGACTCCGACCCCGTAAAAGTTGAAGGCACATTAAGATCTTCACGAGGCAGCGGAGTTAATTACGTGAGGTGCGCAGGAATAGAAAATGGAGATTAACAGATTAGAAGAACGAATACGAGGCCGATTAACTCATTTCCCGACAAAAACTCGGCGCGTAGCAGAATACTTACTATCAAATCCATCAGAAGCCGCTTTC
This sequence comes from Synergistaceae bacterium, assembly GCA_017443945.1. Taxonomy (NCBI): domain Bacteria; kingdom Thermotogati; phylum Synergistota; class Synergistia; order Synergistales; family Synergistaceae; species Synergistaceae bacterium. The sequence goes on along the minus strand of JAFSXS010000033.1, from coordinate 8,866 downwards.
CAGTCAATCAGCGAAACAGCAGACAAATTAGAAGTCTCAAGGGCACAGCTTGTAAGAGTCTCAAGAATGCTCGGTTTTGAAGGTTATGCGGATCTCAAGCACGCACTAAAGCAGCAGTTATTGCAGAGAATTAATCCGACTTCAAATATTGACACTGAATACGCTGACGAAACGCCCGAAGATTTAGCGAAACTTGAGCAGGCAAATATTCAGCAGACTTCACAAAATTTTATGCTCAACCGCGATGGTATTCACAATTTCTGCAATGCCGCAAAAGATTCAGACGTAATTTACTGCATGGGCTGGGGAATTTCTGCGATGCCGGCTGAATGGCTTTACACGAGATTTGCTGAGCTCGGCCTTAAAAGTGTCTTAATGCGTCGGGGGTCTCTCTCATTGCTCGAACAGTCAAGAGGAATCAGCGAAAATGATATGTTAATCGTGTGTGAACTTCCAAGCTACGTAATAGAAATCACAGAGGCAGTAAAGCAAATTTCATCGCGCACTAAATGCAAAATCGCTGTAATAACTGACAGTCCGGCCGCTCCGGTGTGTTCATTTGCGCAAATGCAATTTTTTGTGAGTGATAAATCGCCTTTGTTCGGGAGCAGTCTAATAGGTTCAATGTTTGCTGTTCAGGCACTTACGACGATTTTAGCGCGAAAAATGGGCAAGGACGCAGAGAAAGCCCTAGCAGCACAACGAGAAAATCTCAGTGATGAAAGAGTTTATTTTCCGGCTTACAGATTGAGATATTAAAAATTTTTTCCCCTGCGAGTCATTCACGGGGGAATTTTTTTATTTGATGGAGGAGGCTATTAAATGAAATTTAAACACGTTGCAGCATTAGCATTAATTCTGACTCTGTGTTCGTCGGCGTTTGCGGCTTCAGGCAAATTTTACAGATTCAAAGGCCGCCTTTACAGAGTATTTGAGCACAATTTAACATGGTATGACGCAAAAATAAGATGTGAGGAAATGGGCGGACATCTCGCGACAATTACATCAAGAGCAGAAAATAATTTTATCGTCAGTATCTGTCAAAACAGGCGTTTTTACTGGCTGGGCGGATTCAGATTAAATGACGGCTACGGCTGGGCATGGGTAACGGGCGAACCATTCAGATATACAAATTGGAGTCCCGGAGAACCTAACGACGCTGACTACGGAGAACCATATTTACAGATTACTAATTATCACACTGGCCGATGGGGATGGAACGATCACAACGATAATTTTTGGCCGTCAAGGTCTCTATATGGCTTTATTTGCGAATGGGACGACGACAGCTCAAGAACGTTATCAAATGCTGAGGAGACAGTTAATTATTATTACGGACGCTAGAAAAAATTTTTTCCCCTGCGAGTCATTTCACGGGGGAATTTATTTATATTACAAGCAGATATACATTTTTCACATAGCAAGTGCAATCAATACAGCCCCTACAGCATGAAACAGCCAAAATCTTATAGTAACTGCAGTCTCATCGAGTCCCTTTTTCTGATAGTGATGGTGTAAAGGTGCCATCAGGAAAATTTTTTTGTTGAGCTTCCTAATCGTGAAAATCTGAATCGCTGACGACAACATTTCAAGAATAAATATGAATCCCGCCGGAATTATCGCAAACGTACGGCCGTTCATTACGCACAATGCAGCTAAAGCACCGCCCAGAAAATGAGAGCCAGTATCGCCCATAAAAGTTTTTGCAGGACGAGTGTTAAAGCATAAGAATCCAGCTGTCATAAAGAATAACTCAACTAAAATTTTTGCGTTGAAGTCATTTACAGGAATCAATAACAGCATTACTCCCATCGAAATAAGAAAGCTCCCAGCCGCTAAACCGTCAAGTCCATCAGTTATATTTACGGCGTTAATCGTCCCTGCTGTCATCAAGAACGCTAACGGAATCGCAAGCCACCCGTTAAAATCATTAATCCCCGGCCAAAGTGCTAATTTCCCCCGCAAAAATACAACAATTACCCAGACAGCACACAAAATTAATTGCAGCTTCAATTTTGCAAGACTCCTAAATCCTTCGCTCGTGTGTGATCTGAATTTCAGCCAGTCATCAATAAAGCCTATTAAGCCGCTCAAAACAGGCAATGACCAGAATATTAACGAGTCAAACGAGAAATCAAGAATTAACGCAATTATTGCAAGACACAAAAAAACTACTCCCCCCATTGAAGGAGTAGCCGATTTTATTTCAACTTCGATATTTACGCCGTAAGATTTTTGCTGCTGAGTCAAATGTATGTGCCTCTGAATCCTTATCCAGACAGCCTGTAAAATCACACTCAACACAAGAAAAATTGCCGCATAGTAAAAATTCATGCTGTCAAATCCTTTACTATGTTGCTAAGTCCGACGCTTTGTGAGGCCTTTACTAATATTCCGTGCCAGTCAAGTTTATTCATCACGTTTCTTAGCTCGTTTAAGCCCGCTTGCCAGTCAGGTGCAAAAATGTATCTCGGATTTTCCTTCAATGCCTCGTGCCATAATTTTCCGACAAGAATCACACAGTCAATATTATCTAGTAACGGCTCTAACTCTTTGTGATAATAAATTTCGTTCCTGCCGAGTTCTAACATATCACCGAGTACCGCAATTTTTCCGGAAGTCTGGACTCTCGCAAAAGTTTCAAGAGATGCCTTCATTGATGCGGGGTTCGCGTTATAAGCGTCATCAACTATAAATTTATTCTCTTCAGGGAAAATTATTCTGCCTCGTCCTGATAAAGCCTCGAAATCGCGCAAAGCATTTGAAGACTCCTGCAATCTGATTCCTAATTCATGACCTACAGCAGCAGCCAAAGCTAACGGCATTACATTATGTCGTCCCCATACATTTGCAGTGAATCGCGCTACTTCTTGAGTCGGTCTGTGAGCTAATACAAATGACATCGCCGGCAAATTATATTCTGAATTATCGAGACTTATAACAAAATCTGAGTCCTTCCATTCACCGACTCCCATTGATTTAACGACATATTTAAAATTTTCGCTGAGTAATGCATTATCGTTGTTATAAACAATGCTGGTCATTAACGGCGAGTTTGTTATTTCGAGCTTTTCACGCAATACCCCGTTAAGAGTCCCGAATCCTTCAAGGTGCACAGGTTCTATTGCTGTCAACACTGACATTGTAGGCGGAAAATAATCCGTTAATTCGCGAATCTCTCCGGGCTTATTTGCTCCGAACTCAAGAATTAATATTTCAGTGTCAAGGGGCATGGCCATTATCGTTGCAGTACAGCCAATTAACGTGTTAAAGCTGCGGACGGGGGCATGAACTCGAAAATGTGAGCTCAAAACTTTTTGTAACGCTGCTCTTGTTGTTGTCTTGCCGACGCTGCCTGTAATGCCTATAACTTCCTGTAAATTATGATCTGCTAATTTTTTTGCTGCAACACTTGCTAAATCTCTTTCCGGGTTATCAAGCTCAATTACGGGAATATTCAAATTTTCGGGAGCCTTGCCCGTTCGTGCGATAATGAGTGCTGCACCGTTGTTGATTGCCTGCGAAATATATTTATGTCCGTCAGTCTTCTCGCCTTCGAGTGCAATAAATGCGCTGCCCGGTTTAACGTCTCTGCTGTCGGTCGCCAGGTGTGAAGGAAATTCAATATCAGCGAAATTTTTTGCTTTATCGCCGAATAATTGTTTTAGAGTCATGTTCATTTAGTGCGAGTCCCTCCATTGTTTAACTGCTTGTGAGTCATTGAACGGGATTTTTTTGTCCTTGATCGTGATAAATTTCTCCGGCCCTTTTCCCGTTATTACGAGTATATCGCCCTTCTTTGAGTTATCAAGCGCAAATTTTACAGCTTCGGCCCTGTCAAGCATAATTTTGTACGGGATAGATGCTCCTGCTGCGATTGAGTCTGCGATTTTCTGCGGGTCTTCGTCGCGTGCATTGTCGGAAGTGATAATTATTTCATTTGCGAATTGTGATGCAGATCTAGCTAATTCGGGTCTGTTCTGCTCGTAACGTCCTCCGCCGTGTCCGAATATAGATATAATTCTTGCGTCATTGCCTGATAATTTACGTATTACGCTCAAGACACTTTTTAACGCTGAAGGAGTATGCGCAAAATCTACAAAGCAGCACGCACCATTAGGCAAATCGATTCTTTCGAGTCTTCCGGGCACTTGAGGAACATTTGCAACACCGTCAATTATTGAAGAGTCATCTACACGGCCTCTCATCGCTGTAACAGCACAAAGAGTGTTCATGATATTATAATCGCCGACAAGGGGCGAACGTAATCGAATAGAGCCGTATTTTGTGCATTCAATTGCTAAATCAGTCCCGTTAATGCTCGTATATGAGGCTATAACTTTTGAGTCAGCGTCTTCACCGAGTCCGAAACCGATAATTTTTCCGTTAAATTCAGCTAATAATCTTTTGCCGAACAAGTCATCAAAATTTGCTGCTCCCGTAAAATTCTGCTTTGTGTAGTCAGTGAATAATAATTTTTTTGCCGCAAAATAATTATCCATGTTCAAGTGAAAATCTAAGTGTTCAGGATATAAATTTGTGAATATTGCTATGTCGTACAAAGTTCCCTTAATGCGTCCGAGATAAAGCCCGTGCGATGAAGTCTCCATTACGCAAGCCCCGCAGCCGTTGTTGACCATGTTAAATAATTGTCTCTGAATTATACAGCTTTCGGGAGTCGTTCTGTCTGCGTCCTTTTCTGTGTCGCCGTCGCTTTCTATAATTGTGCCTAATAAACCCGTTTTTACTCCGGCAGCCTGTAAAATGCTTCTAATTATATATGTAGTTGTAGTTTTTCCGTTAGTGCCTGTTACACCGACCATTAATAATTTGCTTGACGGATGATTATATACAAGTGAGGCAGTCTCGCCTAAATAATCACGGACTCTGGGAACAATAATTTGCGGTAAATTCGAGTCTACTTCACGTTCACACAAAATCGCGCTTGCACCGTTTGACTCTGCTGATTGAATGAAATTATGTCCGTCCGATGTCTCGCCTTTAATTGCTGCAAACAGAGTCCCCTGTTTAACGTCTCTGCTGTCTGATATAACGTCAGTGATATTACATGATAAATCAGAGTCATTCTTTACGCGGACAGAATTATTTTTGTCATGTTCACGTATGAATCTCAAGATATTTTCTAATTTTGCGCTCAAATTTTATAACCTGCTTTCGTGAAAAATTTTTTATGATGAATAATATTCAAGTTCGGCCATTTCTTCAACTATTGATTTAAATGACGGTGCTGCGAGTTCTCCTCCGTAGATTCTTCCGCTTGATGGTTCGCCGATTACTACGAGCATTAAATATTTCGGGTTATCGTACGGCCAGAAACCTATAAATGACGCAACATAACGAGTCGCTGAATATTTACCGCCTTCGGGGACTTGTGCTGTTCCTGTTTTGCCGGCTAATTCTGTAATTTCTGTTGCTGCACGTCTGCCGGTACCTTCAAGAACGACTCTGCGCATTGCTCCTCTAATCCATTCGGCTGTCTCAGGAGTAATTACCTCGCGCATTACTTTAGGTTCACCCTTGTAAACTATTTCTCCGCGTGAATTAACTGCTTCTTTCACGATATAAGGACTCATTAATTTTCCGCCGTTGACTATTGCAGCCATCGCCGTAATTAATTGCAGAGGAGTAACGGCCAAGCCCTGACCAATCGCAATATTTGCAGGAGTAACACCGCGCCAGTTTTCAGGATAAGGCAAAATCCCGCGTGCGACTCCGGGAAGCTCTATATCAGTTTCTTGACCAAATCCGAACGCTAAGAGACTTTCATACATTTTTGTACGTTCTGCCCTGATTCCGATTTGAGCCATGCCGACATTTGAAGATTTTATTAATAACTGCGCTGTGTCAATATTTCCCATTGCAACGGGATAAGACTCTTTTATGTAACCGTCAGCAACTTTCAAACGTGCAGGACAGAAAAATATTTCATCCTTCTGCACCCAGCCTCTCTCAAGTGCAATGCTTAAATATATAGGCTTGAAAGTAGATCCCGGCTCGTAACCGCGACTGACTGCCCCGTTAGATAATGACTCAGTTGTCAAAAGAGTTTTTCTGTCTGACGGATCATAAGCAGGCCAGCTCGACATCGCAAAAATTTCACCCGTGAAAGGATTCATACATATGCAAGCGGCCCATTTCGCTCCGTTATCCTGTGCAGCTTTGAATAAATGTTTCTCGACGACATATTGAATCCTGCTGTCAACTGTAAGAGTTACAATCGGCGTGACTCTGCGTTCGGGTTCTTCCTCAAAAAGTGAGGCGGGCTGACTTCCGGGACGGCGCACAACAATTTTTTGTCCCGGCGGGCTGTAAAGAGTCGAGTCCCATGCTTGTTCTATGCCTGCGAGTCCGCGATTATCAACGTTGCAGAATCCTAATACATGCGATAATAAACGCTGATTCGTGTATTTTCTGTATGGCTCGTCGATTTCAATAACGGCTTTAACTTTGCTTGCTAAATTTTTGAAGATTGCTGCTTGTGCTTCTGAAATTTTGTGATTCAGCCACATAAAGCGCGAACGTGTACCCATTGCATTTAATACGCGTTTCATAATATCAGGCGATAAAATTTGCGATAATTCCGGAATATCTTGTGATTCAATTATTGATGGGTCTATTGCGAATGACGGCAGAGTTTCAGAAATTACTAATGCGTTGCCTTTAGAGTCTTGTATGATTCCACGCGTTGAGTCTAACGGGACTCTCTTCCAGTATTGGTGCTGCGACTGCTGGACGATTCGGGGGTTAGGCCAGCAATGACGCGCGGTTAAAGTTGCTCCGATGATAACGAATGACAGAATAAATAAAATCCAGGGATTTCCGGCCCTGTTAAGACGTTTGTTATTTGCCATATGAAAAATTTATTTTCCGAACAGCCACGCAAGACTCGAACGCCACCCGCCGTTTACTGAGTCATTATTATTACGTGAAGCAGCAAGATCGCCGGTTCTGACTCTAACGGGTATAGTTTCAGCCTTCAAAACTTTTTGCATACCGAGATTTTCTTTGCAGTATGAATAAACTTTTATAGGCGCAACAAGTGCAGAAAGTTCTTGACGCAAAATTAATTCCTCGTCCGAATATTTCTGTATTGATTGATTGATTGACTCGAGATAGTATGCAAGTCGTGAGGCATGAAATCTCAATATTCCGAGTCCTACAACAAGACTCGCTGCGATTCCTAATGCCAGCACAAATTTTAATGTAACCTTGATTCTATTGTTCTTATTGCTGTTACGCATTGTCATTCGCCTCCCCGAAAAATTTATTAACGTGAAAAAATGATAACATATTTTGCGTAAATTGCCTAGTTGAAAATAGTAAAAAATGCCCGTAACTTTGCGCTGCGTGATTTATAATTTGCTTCAAGCTCGTTTTCTGAAGGTGTTAGGGGGTGCCGCGTTAAAATTTTCCCGAAATTATTTATCTGCCATTCTCTAAAACTTTTCTTGATTAACCTGTCTTCAAGCGAGTGATAAGCTACAAATATTATAAGCGCGTTATTATTTATTGTGCGTAAAGATTTTATGAGCCGTTCAAGTTCTCCGGTTTCATCGTTGATATAAATTCTTAGTGCTTGAAAGACTCTTCTTGCCGGATGAGTGCCCATTTTTCTCTGCACGGGCTGAGGGAGTGCCGCGCGAATGAGATTCACAAGATCTGACGTAGTATTTAAGGGCGATTTTGTGTGCTTGATGGCATTAGCTATTTGACGTGAAAATCTTTCTTCGCCGTAATCCCAGAAAATTTTTGCGAGGGTCTGTGCGTCGAAGGTCTGCAAAATTTCCCGTGCAGTGAGTGAGTCGCCGTCGGGATTCATTCTCATATCTAGCGGGCCGTCAACGTTGAAAGAAAATCCGCGTTCGGGTGAAGTTATCTGCATGTTTGAGACTCCGAGATCGAACACAAACACGTCAAAGGGAGGAAAATTTTTTATTATCGAGTCGAGATTGCCGAAATTTGCGTGAAGTGCCTCGAAGTTGTGAAAATCTTTGAGTCTTTCGCGCGAAAAATTTAGTGCTGATTCGTCTCTGTCAATGCCGAGAACGTAAGAATCAGAAAAATTTTTCAGCATTGCCTCAGAGTAACCGCCGAGTCCCAATGTGCCGTCAAGGATTCGCAGGTTTGATTTATTTGCGTGAGTGCGAATTAAATTTATAACTTCATTTAACATTACTGGCTCATGATACATAAATAATGACTCCTTTTTTGATATAATAATGCATGTTGCAGTTTTCGTAAATTTTCGGGGGCTGCGATATTTTTTTGCAACTACATTTACAACTACAAAAATGTTGACTCGTTAAAGAAATTATAAAGACTCGCGAAGAAAAAATTTTTTGTATCGTGTTAATTTTTGCGTGTAGATTATTTTGCGTTATTGTGAAAAAATTTATTATTCTCGTGAAGATATTTCTGACTCGTTAAAAATTTTTTGTTGACTGCTCAAATGCTGCCTGCGTGAATAAATTTAAGGCGGGAAAATTTTTTATTAACGACCTCGGGGTGACTCGAACACCCGGCCTACTGCTTAGGAGGCAGTCGCTCTATCCACTGAGCTACGAGGCCAATTGAACGCGTGAAATATAGCAATAATTATATTTTTTGTCAAACTTTATGAATAAATGCCCAAATCAAATACGTACAAGTAGTCAAAGCCTTCCGATAAGCACATTACACCGGTTGAACCGCTTGTAATTGATGTAATAAAGCCTGAACATGTACTCAAGAAAAGCATTGACACGAGATATTCAAGCCCGCGCAAATATTTATCATTCGGTCTGTCTGCTGAATAACTATATAATAATTTAGGGTTATCATAGTCATAATCGAGATAGTTAGCTTC